>NZ_JAPSIW010000024.1 GCF_031178505.1 Streptomyces sp.
GAACACGGCGGTCCGGCCGTCCCGGCGGAGGATTTCCACGCGGTGGCCCGGGGTGAGCGCGCCGAGACCGTGGAAGACCGCCCTGCCCCGCGGGGTGTCGACATGGCCGACGACGACGGCGGTGCCGCGCTCGCCCGGGGTGACGGCACCGGTGAACCAGCCGGTCGTCCGCCCGTCCTCCGGGGGCGGTGCCTCGATCCAGCCCTCCGCGTCCAGGCCCACGGCCGTCACCGGCGCGTCGACCCGGAGCGCGGGGACCCGCACCCGGACCGGCGGTGAGGCGGGCAGCGGACCGGCGGCGTACGGGGCGGGGGCGCGGGCCCCGGCAGCGTCCGGCGCCGAGGCGGCGAGGGGCTGCGGAGGGGCGTCGGTCCGCAGCTCCGCCGCGCCGCCGCGCACCAGGTGCACCCCGGCGAGGAGCGCCACGGCGACCAGCCCCCAGGCGCCGCGCCGGTGGGCGGCGGCGCCGTGCCCCCGGGGCGGGCCGGCGGCTCCGCCCGGTTCCGGTGTGTCCCGCACCCGTCCTCCTCCTCGTACCCGTGGGTCAAAGCGGGTGGCGCCCCTCCGCCCCGGACCTCGTCACACCGGGGCGGAGGGGCCGTCCGTCGGCCGGGGACCGAACCTCAGGCGCCGCCGTCCGCGCCGCGCCGGCGGATCAGGACGACGGCGGCGGCGAGCGCGCCGGCGATGAGGACGGTGCCGGTGACCAGTTCGGTGGCCCCGAGGCCGGTGGAGCGGGCGTCGCCGAATCCGGCCTTGACGCCCTTGTGGGCCCCGGGGGGCCGGCTCTCGGAGGAGCCGGAGACGAGGGTCAAGGTGGTGGTGCCCCGCTCGCCCTTGCAGTCGAAGGCGACCTCGTACCGCGCACCGGCCTTCGCGTCGGCGTCGACGGTCGCGGTGCCCGGGCTGCCCCCGGTGAGCGTCACGGTGTCGAAGATCCCGGAGGTGACGGTCACGGACGGCGCCTCGCAACCCTCGGCGGTGAGGGTGACGGTGCCACCGGGCGCCACCGTCGCCGGGGTGACGGAGAAGCCGAAGGAGGT
The DNA here is from genome assembly GCF_031178505.1 of Streptomyces sp. GTDB lineage: Bacteria > Actinomycetota > Actinomycetes > Streptomycetales > Streptomycetaceae > Streptomyces > Streptomyces gulbargensis. The sequence goes on from NZ_JAPSIW010000024.1 coordinate 1,044, forward strand.
GATCCCGTGCTGCTGCCCGCCGTCGCCACCGTCCCCGCCGTGACCGAGCGGGGCCGGAGGCACCGGATAGGCCGGGTCCACCGTCTCGGACGCGTCCGCGGGAGCGAGGGGATCGACGGGTGCCGGGGACTCCAGGGACGCCGGGGGTTCCACGGGAGGCGGCGGGACGACCGGGTGCGCGGGGCCCGTACCGGCGGTGGCGTCCACGCCGTCGCCGGTGCTTCCGAGGGGTGTCGCCTCTCCGGTGTCGGCCGGCCCCGGGACCGCGAGGTCGCCCCCGGCAGCGCCCGCGCCCGCTCCGGCACCCGCCGCGTCGCCCTCGCCGGCGAGGGCCGCCGGCGCCGCGAGGCCGAGGGACAGGGCGGCGAGCAGGGTGGCGGAAGCGGCCGCACGGACACGTATCGCGCGCATGGGGACCTCCGGGTCACGCGGGGGTCGCGGGCGCGGAGCGGTTCCGCGGCCGGGGGGTCCGGTGCGACCCTCGCCGCGATCGAAGCTAGGCGGGGTCCCGGCGGGCCGCCACCGGGCTCCGCCGAACGGGGCGGGCCGCCGGAGGGTCAGGGGACGCGGACCACCTGACCGGCGTACGAGAGGTTGCCGCCGAAGCCGAAGAGGAGGACCGGCGAGCCGGAGGGCAGCTCGCCGCGCTCGACGAGCTTGGCGAGGGCGAGCGGGATGGAGGCGGCGGAGGTGTTTCCGGAGTCGACGACGTCCCGCGCCACGACCGCGTTGACCGCACCGATCTTGGCGGCGAGCGGCTCGATGATGCGCAGGTTGGCCTGGTGCAGCACGACACCGGCGAGGTCCTCGGGGGCGACGCCGGTGCGGGCGCACACCTCGCGGGCGAGGGCGGGAAGCCGCTGCGTGGCCCACCGGTAGACGGTCTGGCCCTCCTGGGCGAAGCGCGGCGGGGTGCCCTCGATGCGGACGGCGTGGCCCATCTCGGGGACGGAGCCCCAGAGCACGGGCCCGATCGCGCCGGTGTCGGTGTCGGTCGCCTCGACGACGGCGGCCCCCGCGCCGTCGCCGACGAGGACGCAGGTGGTGCGGTCGGTCCAGTCGGTGACCTCGGTCATCTTGTCGGCGCCGATGACCAGGGCGCGGCGGGCGGCCCCGGCGCGTACGGCGTGGTCGGCGGTGGCGAGGGCGTGGGTGAAGCCGGCGCAGACGACGTTGAGGTCCATGGTGGCCGGGGAGGTCATGCCGAGGCGGGCGGCGACGCGGGCGGCCGTGTTGGGCGAGCGGTCGACGGCGGTGGAGGTGGCGACGAGGACCAGGTCGATGTCGGCGGGGGTGAGTCCGGCGTGGGCGAGTGCCTTGCCCGCGGCGTGGGCGGCGAGCTCGTCGACGGGCTCCTCGGGGCCTGCGACGTGCCGGGTGCGGATACCGACGCGGCTGGTGATCCAGGCGTCGTCGGTGTCGACCAGTTGCTCGAGGTCGTGGTTGGTGAGCACCTTGGCGGGCTGGTAGTGCCCTAGCCCGGTGATGCGAGTGCCCGTCATACCGGGACCCCCTCGGTGAGTCGTTCGTCGGCAGGACCCCCCAGTCTCGCCAGCGACCGGTGGGTAACCGGGCACGTGATCCGCCAAGATTCCTTCACGTCGCTTGGCCGACCGTGACAAGGCCTGCGGTGGCAGCGGCCCCGCACGGGAAGAAAGGTTCCGGCGCGGTGGGTCGGGCGGGAGGGAGAATGGGCCGGTCGGGTCGGTGTGAGCGAAGTGGGTGCGGTGCATGGGACGGGTCACGGAGCGGCGGCGGGTCGTACGGATCCGGGGCGGGGCGGTGAACACCCGGCCGGACACGCTGGTGGCCGAGGAGCCGCTGGAGATCCGGCTGAACGGCCGCCCGATCGCGATCACCATGCGGACGCCGGGTGACGACTTCGCCCTCGCGGTGGGCTTCCTGGTCAGCGAGGGCGTACTGGCCGCGGCCTCCGACGTGCGGAACGTCGCGTACTGCGCCGGGGCCAGGGACGACGGCGGGAACACCTACAACGTGGTGGACGTGCGGGCGGCCCACGAGGTCGTGATCCCGGAGATCACCCTGGAGCGGAACGTCTACACGACCTCCTCGTGCGGGCTGTGCGGCAAGGCCAGCCTGGACGCGGTACGGACCACGGCCCGGTTCCCGATCGCGGACGCTCCCCCGCTGCGGCTGACGCCGGAGCTGCTGTCGGCGCTGCCCGGGCGGCTGCGGGAGGCGCAGCGGGTCTTCGACACGACCGGCGGGCTGCACGCCGCGGCGCTGTTCTCGGAGGACGGCGAGCTGCTCGACGTCCGGGAGGACGTGGGCCGGCACAACGCGGTGGACAAGCTGGTGGGGCGGGCGCTGCGGGAGGGGCGGCTGCCGCTGGAGCGGGCGGTGCTGCTGGTGTCGGGGCGGGCCTCGTTCGAACTGGCGCAGAAGGCGGTCATGGCGGGGATCCCGGTGCTGGCCGCGGTGTCGGCGCCGTCCTCGCTGGCCGTGGACCTGGCTGCGGAGGCGGGGATGACGCTGGTGGGCTTCCTGCGCGGCCCGGACATGAACGTGTACGCGGGAGAGCACCGCATCGTGCTGTGACACCGGGGGCCGGAGGGTGCCGCGCGGCCTCCCGGAGCGGTGCGCCCGGGAGGCCGGCCGCGGCCGGGACGGTCAGTTCTTCGGCGGGTCGACCATCTGGAGGGTGAGCGCGGGCGGGGGCGGGGCGATGCCGGGGCCGCCGGCCTCGGTCCAGGCGAGGATGGCGTCGAGGGAGTCGTCGTCCAGGGTGAAGCCGACCCATGCGGCCCGTCCGCCGCGCCGCCGGCCCTCGGTGGAGGGCTGCACCACGACGATGTTGCCCTGGGCGCAGGGGCCGAGGCAGTCGCTGGTGCGGACGGCGAGCCGGCCGCCGGAGGCCGCGGCCGCCTCGCGGAGCCGGGCCAGCTGTCCGGCGTGGTCGGTGCCGGGATTCTTGCGGGCGTCTCCGCAACAGCAGCCGCGGCAGACGACGAGGGAGCAGGGGCGGGCCCCGTACCGTATCGGGACGCGGCTCACGCGGGGCCGTCCAGGGTGATCGCGGAGACGGCGGCGACGGTGCCGAGGCGGGGGAAGTCGAGGTCGACCGAGGCCCGGTGCTCGTCGGCGGTGAGGGCGGACATGGCGTCCTCGGCGAAGACGAGGTCGTAGCCGTGGTCGCAGGCCGCGCGGGCGGTGGACTCGACGCCGAGGTTGGTGGCGACGCCGCCGAGGACGAGGGTGGTGGTGCCGAGTCCGGAGAGCAGCTCGTGGAGGCCGGTGTCCTGGAAGCCGCCGATGGTGCGCTTGACGACGACGGGCTCGCCCTCGCGGACGAGTTCGGCCACCAGTCCGCTGCCGGGCGGCTGACGGTCGACGTTCGGCCGCTCGGCCCGGAGGTGGACCACGGGCGCGCCGGCGGTCCGGAAGGCGTCGGCGAGGCGGCCGGCGGCCGAGACCACCTCCGTACCGGGGCGGGGGGCGAGGGGCAACGCGACGAGGCGCTCCATCAGGTCGACGAGGACGAGCGCGGTGCGGCCGGGATCGAGTGCGGGCATGGGAGCACCGTAGCGGCCCGGATGATCACCGGGGGGTGGGCGGGGGTGTGATCCGGCCGACGGGACGTCCCGGGGCACCGGGGCGCACCTCCGGGTCACCGGTCCGGGGGCCGCCGGGCGCCGGGTGCCGGAGCGCGGGGCTTCCCGGTCACGGGCCCGCGTGGTCCGGGGCCTCCGGGTCACGGGAACGGCGACGGGCCACGACGGCGCAGACGATCAGCTGCATCTGGTGGTACAGCATCAGCGGCAGGACGGCCAGTGAGGCCTGAGCACCGAAGAGGACGCTCGCCATGGGGAGCCCGGCCGCCAGGCTCTTCTTGGACCCGGCGAACTGAATGGCGATGCGGTCGGCCCGCCCGAAGCCGAGCCGCTTCGCGCCGTACCAGGTGACGGCGAGCATGACCGCCAGCAGGACGGCCTCGGCGGCGAGGAGCAACCCCACCCGCGCCGGGGTCACGAGCCGCCAGACGCCGGCGACCATTCCTTGGCTGAAAGCGGTGTAGACGACGAGGAGGATCGACCCCCGGTCGACGAGCCCGAGCACCTTCTTGCGCCGCAGGACGAAGCCGCCGATCCAGCGGCGCAGGAGCTGCCCGGCCACGAACGGCGCGAGCAGCTGGAGCACGATCGTGAGCAGGGAGTCGGCCGAGAGACCGCCGGTGCTGCCGCCGAGGAGCGCCGCCGCGAGCAGCGGGGTGAGGACGATGCCGGCGAGGGACGAGAAGGAGCCGGCGCAGATCGCCGCCGGGACGTTTCCCCGGGCGATCGAGGTGAAGGCGATGGAGGACTGGATGGTGGAGGGCACCAGGCAGAGGAAGAGGAAGCCCGTGTACAGCGGCGGGGTGAGCACCGCGGGGACGAGGCCCCGGGCGGCGAGCCCGAGGAGCGGGAAGAGGAGGAAGGTGCAGGCGAGGACGGTGAGGTGGAGCCGCCAGTGGCGGAGGCCGTCGAGTGCCTCCCGGGTGGAGAGGCGGGCCCCGTAGAGGAAGAAGAGGAAGGCGACGGCCGCGGAGGAGGCTCCCTGGGCGACGGTGGCGGCGGTGCCGGAGGCCGGCAGGAGCGCGGCGAGTCCCACGGTGGCGAGCAGGGCGAGGACGTAGCCGTCGACCGGCAGCCAGGAGGGCAGCAGCCGGCGGGTACGGGACGGGGCCGGCGATCCGGCCGCGCCCGGGGATCCGACCCCCTCCGTACGCGCGGATCCGGCCGCGCCCGGGGAGCCGGCCCCCTGCGTACGCGCGGATCCGGCCGCGCCGGGGGCGCCCTCGGGCCCGGGGGCGGTCGGGGTGCTGCTCGGGGTGTCGCGGGTCGTCACGTCCCCCATCCTCCGGTACCGGCGGCGGGACGCGGCGGCCGGCCGTCCCGCCGGGGACCCGGGGCCGGCCCGGTGGACCCCGTCGGCGCGGCGGTCGGGGCGTGCGCGGCCGGTACGGATTCCGTGGAGATTCCGCACCGGCGGACGTACCGGGCGGCCGGCAACCTCCCCGGGCGGTCCGAGACTTGTCCCCTCACCGGGCCTGACCTGCCGCAACGGGCAAGGTCCCGGCTTGGTGAAGCCCCTCCCGCGGGGCAGGCCCGTGGGGTACCGTCACCCGCGCCGTACGGAGAGCGACAACGGCCCCTTTCAGCCACCGAGCCGTCGAGGGAGGAGCAGGTCAGTGCGTGAGTTCACCGTGCCGCCCGTCGAGGCGGCCGTACCGACCGGCGGCCTGGCGGACACCGTGTTCCGCCGCGCCGAGGAGGCTCCCGACCACGTCGCGCTCGCCCGAAAGGGCCCGGACGGCCGCTGGCGGGACGTGACGGCGGCGCGGTTCCGCGACGAGGTCCTGGGGCTGGCGAAGGGTCTGATCGCGCAGGGCGTGCGGTTCGGGGACCGGGTGGCGATCATGTCCCGGACCCGCTACGAGTGGACGCTGTTCGACTTCGCGCTGTGGACGCTGGGCGCCCAGCCCGTCCCCGTCTATCCGACCTCCTCCGCCGAGCAGGTCTTCTGGATGCTGCACGACGCCGGGGTCACCGCCTGCGTGGTGGAGCACGAGGACCACGCCATGACGATCGGTTCCGTGGTGGACCGGCTGCCCCGGCTCCAGCGGCTGTGGCAGCTGGACGCCGGCGAGGGCGCGGTCGCGGAGCTGACCGCCGCGGGCACCGGGATCGACGAGGACGTGGTGCAGCGCCACCGGCGCGCGGTCACCCCCGAATCGGTGGCCACCGTCATCTACACGTCGGGCACGACGGGGCCGCCGAAGGGCTGCGTCCTGACCCACGCCAACTTCATGGTCGAGTCCGACATGCTGATCGGCCGCTGGGAGCCGGTCTTCCGCTCCCGGCCGGGCGACCAGGCGTCCACCCTGCTCTTCCTCCCGCTGGCGCACGTCTTCGGCCGGATGGTGGAGGTGGCGGCGGTGCGCGGCGGGGTGAAGCTCGGCCACCAGCCGGTGATGGCCGCCGCCGAGCTGCTGCCGGACCTGGCCGCGTTCCGGCCGAGCTTCGTCCTCGCCGTCCCGTACGTCCTGGAGAAGATTCTCGACGCGGCCCGCCGCAGGGCCGAACGGGAAGGGAGGGGAGCCCCCTTCGAGAAGGCCGTGGAGGTGGCCGTCCGCTACGCCGAGGCGCTGGAGCACAAGGCGTTCGGCCTCGGCCCCGGGCCGTCGGCCGCACTGCGCGTGCAGCACCAGTTCTTCGACAGGACGGTGTACGCCAGGGTCCGCGAGGCGCTGGGCGGGCGGATCCGGCACGCGATGTCGGGCGGCTCGGCGATGGACCGCCGCACGGGACTGTTCTTCGCCGGTGCGGGGGTCACGGTCTTCGAGGGGTACGGCCTGACGGAGACGACGGCGGCGGCCACCGCGAACCCGCCGGGCCGGGTCAAGTACGGCACGGTCGGGCAGCCGATCCCCGGCACGACGGTGCACATCGCCGGGGACGGGGAGGTGTGGGTGCACGGCGGACAGGTCTTCTCCGGCTATCTCAACGCCCCCGGCGAGACGGCCGCCGCGCTGAACGACGGCTGGCTCGCCACCGGTGACCTGGGCGCGCTCGACGAGGACGGCTATCTCACGATCACGGGCCGCAAGAAGGAGATCCTGGTGACCTCGGGCGGCAAGAGCGTCGCCCCCACCGCGCTCGAGGAGCGGGTGCGCTCCCACCCGCTGATCGCCCAGTGCATCGTCGTCGGCAACGACCGCCCGTACATCGCCGCCCTGGTCACGCTCGACCAGGAGGCGGTGGAGCACTGGCTCGCCATGCAGGGCCGGCCGCCGCTGCCGCCGGCCGCGATGGTGCGCGACCCGGCCCTGGAGACGGAGATACGCCGTGGGGTGGTGGCCGCGAACACGCTGGTCTCGCAGGCGGAGTCCATCCGGACCTTCCGGATCCTGGCCCACCCCTTCAGCGAGGAGCACGGCCTGCTCACGCCCTCCCTGAAGCTGAAGCGCCGGGCGATCGAGACGGCGTACGCGGCGGAGGTCGAGGCGCTCTACCGCTGAGGCCGGCCGCCGGATCGGTCCCCCGCGCGGAGGGGCGCGGCCCGGCGGTGCGGAATGCGGAGGCGGGGATGATCGTTCACGCTGTGGGGGTACGCGAAGGCGTACCCCTTCGTACGAACGCGACGACGTAAGGATCCCATCCACGTGAGCACGGACAGCAAGGTCCCCTCGGTCACCCTGAACAACGGCGTGGCGATGCCGCAGCTCGGCTTCGGTGTCTGGCAGGTGCCGGACGACGAGGCGGCGACGGCCGTGTCCACCGCCCTGGAGGCCGGTTACCGGTCGATCGACACGGCCGCGATCTACGAGAACGAGCGGGGCACGGGCCGTGCCCTCGCCTCCTCCGGGATCCCCCGCGAGGAACTCTTCGTGACCACGAAGCTGTGGAACAGCGAGCAGGGCCACGACTCGACGCTGCGCGCCTTCGACGCCTCCCTGGAGAAGCTGGGGCTGGACTACGTCGACCTGTACCTCATCCACTGGCCGGTGCCGTCGAAGGACGCGTACGTCGACACGTACCGCGCCTTCGAGAAGATCCAGGCCGACGGGCGCGCCCGGGCGATCGGCGTGTCGAACTTCCTTCCCGATCATCTGGAGCGGCTGATCGCGGAGACCTCGGTCGTGCCGGCCGTCAACCAGATCGAGCTCCACCCGCAGCTGGCCCAGGCGGCCTCGCGGGAGGCGCACGCCCGGCACGGCATCGCGACCGAGGCGTGGTCGCCGCTCGGCCAGGGCCGGGGGCTCCTGGAGGTGCCGGCGATCGTCGCCGTCGCCCGGAAGCACGACAGGACGCCGGCCCAGGTGGTGCTGCGCTGGCACCTCCAGCTCGGGAACGTGGTGATCCCGAAGTCGGTGACGCCCTCGCGCATCCGCGAGAACATCGACGTCTTCGACTTCGAGCTGGACGCCGAGGATCTGGCCGCCATCGCGGCGCTGGACGAGGGCCGGCGCCTGGGCCCGGACCCGGCCGTGTTCGACGCCGGCGCCTGAGGCACGGCACAGCGGGACGACCCCGGGGGCGCGCACGGCGCCCCCGGGGTCGGGCGCGTCGGGCCCGGTCGCGGGGACGGCTCGCCGTACGGTCGCGCCGGTCGTGGCGGCCGGCACCGGTCGCGCCGGTTCGCGGCCGGTTCGTACCTGAGGAGGGGTGGAGAAGCAGTGGGTACGGTGAACGGCTCCCCGGGGCCGGTCGAGGAGGGGCTCTACCGGGTGCGGAACGTGGCCAGCGGGCTGCTCCTGGAGGTGTACAGGGGGTCGTCGCGCGGCGGCGCCAAGGTGCAGCAGGGCGCCGAGAACGGCGCGCCCGGTCAGCACTGGCACGTCAGCCAGGTCCCGAACGGCGGGGGCCTCTACCACCTGGTGAACGCGGCGAGCGGGAAGCGGCTCGACGTCGCCAACGCCTCGACGGAGAACGGCGCCCGCATCCAGCAGTGGAGGGCGAACAATTTCGGCGCCCAGGAGTGGATCATCGCGCAGGACCTCCAGTCGCCGGGCACGGTCACGCTGGTGAGCTTCATCAGCGGGCTGCTCCTGGAGGTGGCCGACGAGTCGAAGGAGGAGGGGGCCGACATCCGGCAGTGGGAGGACACCGACTCCCCCTTCCAGTGGTGGCGGCTGGAGCCGGTGTCCTGACGCGGCGGGGGGCGGGTCCGTCCCCCGTAGGCCGGCCACCGCGAGGGCCCGGCTCCGGCCGCCGCCCCGCGATTGTCGTCGCCGCGAGCGGCAGCGGCAGGACGGAGAGCATGGCCGCCGCCGGCGCGGCGGCCATGCCGGTGGGCGAGGACCTTCCGGTCGACGCCGATGGCGGTGAGGTCCGGGCCGGGCGGCAGGCGGGTCGGCGCGGACGGGAGGACGGGACGGGTGCCGGCTATCCCTTGCGGGCCGTGTGGACGGTGCGGGCGGTCAGGTGGAAGACGTCCGGGCGGTGGTGGAGGGACCGGTCGTCGGCGGGGTCGAGGAGGCGGTCGAGGGTCGCGCGGTCCTCGGCGTCGAGCGAGGGGCCGAGGGCTTCCCGCAGGCGGGTGAAGGTGGTGACGGCGAGTTCGCGGACGACGGGGGACACGGGGGCCGGGGCGTCGGTGAGGAAGGTGCGGGTACCGGCGGGCGTCAGGCCGGCGGCGGTGAGGAGGGCCCGCCAGTCCTCCGTCTCGTCCTTGGCGCCGGGCAGCTCGGCGCGCATCCGGGCGAACCGGTCGGCGTTCAGGGCGTCGAGCCGCGCCTCCAGGCCCGGGCGGCCGAAGCCCAGGTCGCGCGGGAGGTGGCGGGGCGGGAGGCCGCCTTCCACCAGGGCGACCAGGCCGCCGGGCCGCAGCAGCCCGGCGAACGCGGTGAGCGCCGCCCGCTGGTCGCCGAGGTGGTGCAGGGAGTTGCCGGCCCAGATCAGGTCGGCCTCGCCGAGGCGGGTGAGGTCCTCGGGGAGCTCGGCCCGCAGGGTGCTCACGCGGGCGCCGAGTCCCCGGGCCTCTGCCCGGGCGCGGGCCCGCTCCAGGAGTTCGGGGCTCGCGTCGACGGCGACGGCCTCGGCGGCCGGGAAGGCCTCGGCGAGCAGGGTGGTGACGACGCCGGGTCCGCTGCCGACGTCGAGGACCCGGCGCACGCCGTGGACGGTGCCGAGCGTGCCGAGCCAGGCGGCCGCTTCGGCGTAGGCGGGGCTCGCGATCTCGGCCTCGGCCTCCAGGAGCGGCGCGAGGGCGTTCCAGTCCGGCTGACCGCCCTCGGGCCCGTGGGCATGGGCGTGCCCGTGGCCGTGCGCGTGGTCCGGGGCATGGGTGGCGGTGGAGGTCTGCGGGGCGTGGGATGCGGAGTGCTGACTCATGGCTCCAGGGTGGCGAGGACGCTCCCGCAGCGCGAGAAATCTTGCTGTTACGGCAAACGGACGCCGTCGTTTCGGGGTGCACGGGCGATCGGACGCGGTGTACGGAGCGGACCGGCCGGCGGCGCCCACGTGCGGCCGACCGCGCCGGGCCGAGAAGGAGCCGGGGGCGCGGTCGCCGGACCTGGCGGCACACCCAGGTCCCGGCGCCGACGCGCGGGGCCGGCCGCTGGACGGGCCCGCGTACGCGCGTGGCGCCGTGCGGGCCGGGGCCACGATCAGGCCCCGGGCCTCCGTCACCGGCTGGGCCGGCGGCGGGGCCCGGGCGGCACGTCCGCGCCGTGCGGGTGGTCAGCCGCGCCGGACGAAGGCGGCCAGCGGGTAGCGGGGCTCCGGGCGGGGCCGGTCCTGGTGCGGGAGGGCGGCGAGGGCGGCCGTGAGGCGCTCGGTGGCCGTGGCGTCGCCGCGGTACCAGGGGGCGTAGTGCCCGCGCCGCAGCCGGTTCGCCGTGCCGCGCGGGGTGGCGCCCTGGCCGTGGCCGGTGAAACGCGTGCCGGGCGCGGGGTCGAGGCCGTGGGCGGCGGCGTGCCGGGTGAGGCGCGCGGAGTCGTCGGAGGCGGACGCGGTCGCCCGGTGGGGGCGCAGGAGCGCGTCGATGTCGCTGCCGACGTCATGGGCGGCGTCCTTGTCGACGGTCGCCACCAGGACGCCACCGGGGCGGAGCACCCGGGCGGCCTCGGCGACGATCTCCTCGGCGTACGGGACGAGGTGCAGGAGCCAGACGGCGCAGACGGCGTCCACGGAGGCGTCGGGCAGCGGCAGCCGCCGGGCGTCGGCGCGGACGGCCCGTCCCGGCAGGCGCGCCCCGGCCACCCGCAGCATCGCGTGGGCGGCGTCGGCCCCGTACACGCGCAGGCCGGGGCGGATGAGGCGCTCGGTGACGAGGCCGGTGCCGCAGGCGAGGTCGAGCAGGGTGCCGGTGCCGGGCGGGAGGAGCCGGAGCACGGCCGCGGCGGCGGCTTCCGCGCGCGGCACCCCGCCGCGCGTCTCGTCGTAGTGCGCCGCCTCGGCCTCGTAGTCCAGCACCGTGTCCCCCATGGACACGGATCCTACGGTCCGTCAGGTGGCGCCGTGGCCCGGGGCGATGCCCTGGACGCGCTCGGCGAGGGTGAAGTCCTTCTCGGTGAGGACGCCGCCGGCGGAGTGGGTGTGGACGGAGACCGCGACGGTGTCGTAGCCGAGGGTGAGGTCGGAGTGGTGGTCCAGTTCCTGCTGGATCTGGGCCACGTGAACGACGAGCGCGGTCGCGGCGAAGTGGTCGGCGAGCCGGTAGGTGCGCAGGAGGCGGTCGTCCTCGACGGCCCAGCCGGGAAGCTCCCGCAGGCGGTCCTCGATCTCCTTCTGCGACAGCGGCTGTGTGGGCACGGCGGTGCTCCCTCCGGTCGGGTGGCGCGGGCGGCGGACAGCGGTCCAGGAGGACGGTACCCGGGTCCACCTCTGGGATACCGTCTGCCCATGACAACCGTCGTGAGCGACACGGGAGTGGGGCCGCTGCTGCGCGGATGGCGCGAGCGGCGGCGGTTGAGCCAGCTGGAGCTGGCGCTGCGCGCGGACTCCTCGGCCCGGCACATCTCCTTCGTGGAGACGGGCCGTTCCCGGCCGAGCGAGGAGATGATCCTCAAGCTCGCGGAGCATCTGGACGTACCGGTACGGGAGCGCAACGCGCTGCTCCTGGCGGCGGGTTACGCCCCCCGGTACACGGAGTCACCGCTCGACGCGCCGCGCCTCGCGACGCTCCGGGAGGGCATCGAGCGGCTCCTGGAGGGGTACGACCCGTACCCGGCGCTGGTGGTGGACGGCTCGTACACCGTGGTGGCGGCCAACCGGGGCATCGGTCTGCTCCTCGACGGGCTGCCGGAGCACCTCGTGGCGCAGCCGGCGAACGCCATGCGGATCACCCTCCACCCGGAGGGCCTCGCCCCCCGCATCCGCAACCTGCGGGAGTGGCGCGGTCATCTCCTGGCGCAGATGGAGCGGCAGATCGCGCTGGCGCGTTCGGAGCCGCTGCGCGCGCTGTACGAGGAGGTCGCCGCCTATCCGCTGCCGGAGGGCGCCGGTGACGCGGGCGACCGGCCGGACCCGGAGCCGTACCCGTACTTCGCGCTGCCGCTGCGGATCGAGCACGACGGGCAGGTGCTGTCCTTCGTGTCGTCCATCTCGACCTTCAACACGCCGATGGACGTGACGGTCGCCGAGCTGGCCATCGAGACGTTCCTCCCGGCCGACCCGGCGACGGTCGCGTATCTGCGGGCCCTCAGCGGCTGACGGCCCGCAGGGCGGTCCACTGGAGGGCGGCGAAGCCGGCGACGGTGGCCGCCTGCACGGGTGTCCACAGGGTGCCGGCGGTGGTCGGCTCCAGCCAGGCGACGAGGGCGACGAGGCTGAGGACGGCCCAGAGGACGTTGGCGTCGACGACCAGCTTGACGGCGAGGGCGGGGGGCTGCGGGCGGGTCGCGAGCGCGCCGACGGCGGCGGCGAACAGGGTGAGACACACGCCGAGTTCGAGCAGCAGCCCGGCGTCCACGCCGAGGAGTTCGCCGAGCGGTCCCGAGGCGGCCAGGTAGGCCAGCCCGTTGGCCCCGGTGACCACGGCGTCGAGGGCGAGGAAACGGCGCAGCGCGGAGTGCGGCCGGGTGGTGCGGGCGAGACCGGCGAGCAGGGCCTGGGACATGGCGGATCACCCTCCAGAGGAGACGTTCGCGGGGCGGTGGGCCGGAGCCCGGGCGGAGTGCGCCGCCCGGGTTCCGGTGTCTGTGAGCATGCCGCGCGGCCCGCCGGGGGTCGATGACGCCGGAGGTAATGCCGCTGCCGGACCGGGGTGCCGGCCCGGCCGCGTCCGTCCGGCCCCGCTACGCCGGCGGAGCCGGATCCGCCGTCCCGGCGGCGGTCGCCGCGCGCCGCTTGCGGGCGGACATGACGGCGTGGACGAGGACGCCCGCGAAGAGGAACAGCACACCCTGGTAGACGGCGGCGTAGCCGGAGCCCGCGACGAGCCAGAGGGAGAAGCCGAAGGCGGCGAGGGCGAGGACGGCGTCCCGCACCAGGCGGGCGCGGTGCACCCGCTCGGCCTGCCCGGAGACCAGGAAGTAGAGCTGGGCCGCGGTGGAGAGGAGGTAGGGGACGGTGGCGGTGAAGGTGGTGACGAGCACCAGCGTCTCGAAGACCCCCTCGGTGCCGACCGTGTAGTTGTAGACGGTCAGGAGCGAGGCGAGGACCACGGTGACGAGGACGCCGACGGTCGGGACGCCCCGGCGCTTGACGGTGAAGACCTGGGGGAACAGCCCGTCGCGGGCGGCGGCGTACGGGGTCTGGGCGCTGAGCAGCGTCCAGCCGTTGAGCGCGCCGACCATCGAGACGAGGGCCATGCAGGCGACGGCGGCCCCGCCCCAGGTGCCGCCGAACATGAGGTTGACCGAGTCGGTGAAGGGGGCGCTGGACTCGACGAGCCGCTCGTGCGGGACGGTGCCGAAGACGGAGACCGTCGTGAGCAGGTAGAGGGCGGCGGCGCCGAGGGTGCCGAGGACGGTGGCGCGGCCGACGTTGCGGCGCGGGTCGCGGACCTCGCCGGCGCTGACGGCGGCGGACTCGACGCCGAGGTAGCTGAAGAGGAGGATCGCGGCGGCGGCGGTGACGGCCCCGGCGGCGCTGCCGTCGGCGTCGCCCCGGAAGGGGCCGAGGTTGGCGCTGTCGAAGAAGAAGAACCCTCCGACGGCGACCAGCAGCAGCGGTACGAACTTCAGGACGGTCGCGACGAGCTGGACGGCGCCGACGTAGCGGGTGCCGGCGAGGTTGGCGACGGCGGGCAGCCACTGGATGAGGAGCGCGGCGCCGATGGTGGCGGGCTTCGCGTCGTGCAGTGGCACGAGGACGTCGAGGTAACCGACGGCGGCGACGGCGAGCGCGGCGTTGGAGACCCAGGCGGTGATCCAGTACGACCAGGCGGCGAGGAATCCGGCGAAGTCGCCGAAGGCCTCGCGGGCGTAGACGTACGGGCCGCCCGTCCGCGGGTGGCGGTGGGCGAGGCGGCCGAAGACGAGGGCGAGGGCGAGGGCGCCGAGGGTGAGGATGCCGAAGGCGACGAGGCTGATCGTGCCGTGCGGGGCGACGGAGGCGGGGAGCAGGAAGATGCCGCCCCCGATGATGTTGCCCATGACCAGGGCGGTGGCGACGGGGAGTCCGAACCGCCGGGCGTGCCGGTCGGCCGCGGGCGGCTGTTCCGTCGCGCGCGAGGGGGTGGTGGTGGCCGTGCTCATGGGGTGGTGCGCCTTCCGTCGTGCAATCCGGACCATCGTCCGATACGGCGAACAGGCGTCCAAATCACTGTTTTTTGTCCGGCGCGACCACCCCATCAACCGGAAGAAGTTGCTCCGCTTCAGCTTCGGACGGTGAATCCTCCACGGGCGGCAGCGGTACCTGCGGCCCCGCGCACTCCCGCAGCCAGCGCCGCAGCACCCGGTGCACCCGCTCCGCGCCCACCAGCTCCTCCCCCTCCGCGACCGGCGGCGACAGCTCGGGCGGCGACAGCAGGAAGGCACGGGACTGCGCGCCGCCGAGGCCGCCGTGGGAACCGATCTGCTCCTCGAAGGCGTGCACGGTCCCGGTCGCGGGGTCGTACATCGAGTTGACCATGATGTCCGCGACGTGCGGGAAGCCGTCCGTCCGCCGCACCGCCGCGGCCGCGCCCGGCCCGAAGACCGCGAGCGGCCCGTCGTCGGTCAGCTCGGTGACCGGGATCTCCACCCCGTCCCCGGCGAGCACCACCGAACCGTGCTCCGCGCTCGCCACGAGGAGGAAACCGATGCCCGGGTGGTGCGCGAGGGTGCGCAGCAGCGCCGGATGACGCCGCTCGATCTCCTCCCGGGTCATCCGGTGCGGCACGTCGGGGAAGGAGATCAGCCCCAGGTTGCCGGAGGCCAGCACCACCGGCTCGGACGGCCGCGCGGGCAGCTCCCGCTCCCGCTCCTTCTCCTCCCCCTCCTCCACCGGCCGGTGGAGGGCGCCGCGCAGCGCCTCCTCGGCCGCGTCCCTCGCCTCGGAGCCGCTGCGCGTGCGCCGGACACGGCGCGGCACCGGCAGCCCGCACCCGGCCCGTACGAGATCCTTCAGGCTCAGCCCGTACGCCGACTCGAAGGTCTCCCCCGGACTCTGGCCGTGGTCGGAGAGGAGCACGATCCGGTAAGGGCGCGGCGCGTGCTCGGCGACGGTCGCGATCAGCCCGATCGCCCGGTCGAGACGGCGCAGCACCTGATCGGTGTCCCGGCCCTGCGGGCCCGAGTGGTGCGCCACCTCGTCGTACGCCACGAGGTCGGCGTACACGCAGGTGCGCCCGGCCAGCATGTCGCCCATCACGGCCGCCACCACGACGTCCCGCTCCACGACCGTGGCGAAGGCACGGAGGAAGGGGTAGGCGCCGCCGCGCGAGACCCGCGGCGTCTCGCGCCGCAGCCGGGCCCGGGCGGACTGGTACACCTCGCGGACGCACTCGGCCGCGAACGAGCCGACCGTGCGGACGGCGTTGGCCGGATCGGAGAAGTAGGCGAAGTAGCCGGCCCGCGAGCGGTTGCGCGGGCCACGCCGGGCGGCCGTCGACAGGACCAGGGCGACCTGGTCGGCCCCACCGCTGAAGAGGTTGCCCCGGGAGGCGCCGTCCAGGGTGAGCAGTCCCCCGTCACCGGTGCGGAGCACGGCCCGGCGCTGGAGCTCCACGGCGCTCGCCGGGCGGTTGGACACCATGAGCCGGCCGGTGTCCTTCTCGTACCAGCGGAAGGCGGGCACGTCGTGGTTGGAGCCGTGCAGGATGCCGAGCTGGCTGGCGCCGGTCTGGCTGGACCAGTCGGTGCGCCAGGGGGTGAGCCGGTGGCCCGCGGCGAGCCGGCCGGCGACGGTCGGCATGAGGCCGTCGGCGACGGCGTCCCGCAGCACGTCGTACCCGACGCCGTCGAGCTGGAGGAAGACGGTGCCGGCGTCGGGCGCCGGGGTGGAGCGCGGGTCCCGGGGGCGGGTGCGGCCGGTGAGCCGGTAGAGCCGCCGCCGGTAGGCCTCGTCGTCGCGGACGGCGAGGCCGGTGGCGGTGGCCGAGGCGACCGCGGACATGACGGCGGCGACCACCACCGCCGTCTCCGGGTCGGCGGCGCCGCGCCCGTCGGGGATGAGCCAGAGCGCCACGAGCAGCAGCGAGCCGTTGAGGAAGAAGCCGAGGAGGCCGAGGACGAGGGCGGGCACCAGCAGCAGCGCCCGGACGGCCAGCGGCCAGACGAGCGCCCCGAGCAGACCGAAGGCGCCGGCGCCCCAGGCCGCCGTGAGCGCGGTCCTGGTGAGGCTGTCGCCGTCGGGGGACTGGAGCTGGAAGTCCGGCAGCAGCCCGGCCAGGAGCAGCATGGTGAGGGTCGACACCGCCCACACCACGACGACCCGCGCCAGGGCACGGCCCGCGGTCCGCCAGCGGCCGGCGCCACCCCATCGCCCGTCACCCACGCCCGGTTCGCCTTTCGCCGGTTTCCCTTTCGTCCCGTTCCCGCCCCCCCAGCGTGGCACACCATCCGGGACGGGACGGGGAGCGGGACGTCAGCAGCCGTCGTACCCGGCCGTGGGCATGGACAGCCGCCGGTGGACCCCGGCCTTGGCCGCCGCGTCGTACACGGGTTCGTCAAGTCCGACCGTCTCGACCCGGACGCCCCGGCGGGCGCACTCCGCGCGAAAGCCCGCCACGGAGGTCAGCGCGCGGGCCAGGACCCGTTCGCTCGCGGCGACGAAGAGATCGACCGCACCGGACTCCACGTCCGACCAGAGCTCCGCGTGGTCGGGACGGATTCCGTAGCAGAGCAACTGGCTGGCGAGCACATATCCCCGGTCGTCGGCCCAGCGGGCGCACATCGCGTGCTGGCTGCGCGTGTCCACCAGGAAGGGGTCGCTGTCCAGCTCCTCGAGCGGGGTGAGGCTGGCGATCGCCGCCACCCGAACGTCGTCCATGACCCGACCCTACTGCGGCGGACGACCCCCCGGACATCCTCCGGACACCGTCCGGGGCGAGCGGGCGCGGTGGGGGCGGCGCGCCGGCACCCGGTCCCTCTACCCTCGTGGCAGAAGGCCCGTGGCGCCGCTCCCGGCGACGGGCCCGCGACGAGGGAAGGGCGGCGTGCCGGTGGAGGTCACCTGGTGGGGCCACGCGACCTGCACGGTCGAGGACTCCGGGGTCCGTTTCCTCACCGATCCGCTGTTCGCGCGGCGCCTCGCGCACCTGCGGCGGCGGCGCGGGGCGCTGCCGCCGCCGGAGGCCGCGGCCGCCGAGGCCGTCCTCGTCTCGCACCTGCACGCGGACCATCTGCACCTGCCGTCGCTCGCCCGGCTCGCGCCCGGGACGCGGCTCGTCGTGCCGCGCGGCGCGCCCGCCGCCGTACCCGGTCTGCGCCGGCTCGCCCGGTCGCGAGGGCTGCGCCTGACGGAGGTGGCGGCCGGCGACGAGGTGGTGGTCGAGGGCGTGACGGTACGGGCGGTGCCGGCGCTCCACGACGGGCGGCGGCTGCCGTTCGGGCCGCACCGCTCCCCCGCGCTCGGGTACGTGGTGGACGGCGAGGCCCGCACGTACTTCGCGGGGGACACCGGTCTGTTCGACGACATGGCGGAGGCGGTGGGCCCGGTGGACGTGGCGCTGCTCCCGGTGGGCGGCTGGGGCCCGTACCTCGGCCACGGCCATCTGGACGCGGGGCGGGCGGCCGAGGCGCTCGCCGCGCTGTCCCCCGCGGCGGCGGTGCCCGTGCACTACGGCACGTACTGGCCGATCGGGCTCGACGGGCTCCGGCCGCACGAGTTCCACGCCCCCGGAGGGGAGTTCGTCCGGCTGGCGGCGCGCCGGGCGCCGAAGGTGACGGTGCATCTGCCGGAACACGGCGAGCGGGTGCGGCCGGAGGTCTCCCGGTGATCGACGGGCTGGTGGCGGCGGTGGGCGAGCTGCCGCCGGAGTCGACGCAGCAGGCGGTCGGTTACCCCACCCTCTTCCTGCTGGTGGCGCTCGGCGCCCTGGTGCCGGTGGTGCCGACGGGGGCACTGGTCAGCTCGGCGGCGGTGGTGGCCTTCCACCAGACGTCCCCGTTCTCACCGCTGTTCGTCTTCCTGGTGGCCTCCCTCGCCGCCTGTCTCGGGGACGCGGCGCTGTACTGGCTCGGACAGCGCGGGGTCCGTTCCCGCAACGGCTCCCGGTGGCTGGCCTCGCTGCGCGGGCGGGTCACCCCCGAGCGGCTGGCGCGGGCCCAGGAACGGCTCGACACCCACCAGGTCCCGGTGCTCGTGCTGTCCCGGCTGGTGCCGGCCGGGCGGATCCCGGTGATGCTGGCGTGCCTGCTGGGCGGGATGCCGCTGCGCCGGTTCGTCCGGGGCGACGCGGCGGCCTGTCTGGCGTGGGCGGCGACGTACCAGCTGATCGGGGTCCTCGGCGGCTCCCTCTTCCCCGAGCCGTGGCAGGGCGTGGTGGCGGCGGTCGCCCTGGCCCTGCTGATCAGCGGGGCCCCCGCGGTGTGGCGCCGGGTGCGGGGCGCGCGGGGCGGCGCCTGACGGCCGGGCGGGGCACCGGCCGGCCGGGTCACGGCACGAGGACGCGGGAACCGCCGACCGGCAGGTCCCAGAGGTCCTCGCGGGGCAGTCCGGCACGTTCCCAGGCGGCCCTGACGCGGGTGAGCGGTTCGAGGACGGGTTCGGAGGAGAGGACGAAGGTGGCCCAGTGCATGGGGGCCATCCGGCGGGCGCCGAGGTCCTGGTGGGCGCGGACGGCCTCCTCCGGGTCGGTGTGCACGTCGCTGAGCCACCAGCGCGGGTCGTAGGCCCCGATCGGGAGGAGCGCCAGGTCGATCCCGGGGTGGCGGCGGCCGATCTCGGCGAACCAGTGGCCGTATCCGGTGTCGCCCGCGAAGTACACGCGGTGGCCGGCCCGGTCGGTCAGGACCCAGCCGCCCCACAGGGTGCGGCAGGTGTCGAGGAGGGTCCTCTTGGACCAGTGGTGGGCCGGGACGAAGTCGAAGCGCACGCCGTCGAGTTCGGCCGCCTCCCACCAGTCGAGCTCGGTGACGCGGACGAAGCCGCGGCGGGAGAACCAGCGTCCGAGGCCGGCCGGGACGAAGACGGGGGTGTCGCGGGGCAGGCGTCTGAGGGTGGGGGCGTCGAGGTGGTCGAAGTGGTTGTGGCTGATGACGACGGCGTCGACGGGCGGCAGGTCCTCCCAGCGGACGCCGACGGGCGTGATCCGGGCCGGGGTGCCGAGGATGCGCCGGGACCAGACGGGGTCGGTGAGGACCGTCAGGGCGCCGATGCGGACGACCCAGCTCGCGTGCCCCGCCCAGGTGACGGCGACGGTGCCGGGGCCCGCCTCGGGGAGCGGGCCGGGCTCGAAGGGGAGCAGCGGGATGTCGCGGAGCCCCTCGGGGCGGGGCCGGACGGCTCCCTCGCGGGCGAGTCGCGCGAAGGCGCGGACGCCGGGCAGGGGGGCGGTGAGGCGGTCGGTGAAGGTGCGGGGCCAGTCCTGGCGGAGCCGCCCGACGGGCTGGAGTCCGCCGCCGGGGGCGACGGCACCGGAGGAGCCGGCCGTGGGGGTGGGGCCGTACGGGACCTCGGTGGCCCGGTCGGGGCGGGCCGTCCGTTCGGTCATCGGCGGGGCTCCGTTCTGCGCGGCGGCGGGTGGGCGGGGTCGGCGGGCGGGTCAGTGGAGTTCCTCCAGGGCGGTGGCGAACTCCGCGAGCGCACGGGCCGCGTGGGGGACGGCGACGGGGTCCGGCGACACGAAGGTCTCGTCCCGCTCGTTTCCCGTGGTGCCCAGGAACATGCCGGTGTCGCACCTCACGCGCAGGGCGCCGAGTTCGTCGCCGAAGCGGTGGCCGCCGGGGACGGTGGTGCCGAGGCGGGCGGTGAGGTGGTCCTCCAGCTCCAGGGAGTCGGTGACGCCCCGGGCGGCGAGGCCGGTCCGCAGGGGGCCGAGGTCGGCGTAGAGGTGGCGGCCGGCCTGCGGGGGCCGGGCGAGGGCGCCGGCGGCGAGGACGGCGCGGTGCGCGGCCGCGGCGAGCTGCCCGTGCACGGTGGCGGCGCGCCGGGCGCGTTCGGTGACCTCCCCGGGTTCGTCCAGGGCGTGGGCGGCGGCGGGGGCGACGGGGCCGGCGACGACGGCGCCGAGGGCGGTGAGGACGTCGAGGACACGGGCTCTGCGGTCGGCCCAGCGGTCGGCGCGGGAGGGGGCGGTGGGCGGGAAGCGGGCCACGGCGCACGGCCAGGCGGCCGGGGTGAGGGCGCCGGCGAGGTCGGTGAGGACGGTGACGTCGTCGGGGCACATCTCGGCGGGGCTGAGGAGGACGGTCCCGTGGGGCCGGTGGAGGGTGTCGCGCCAGGTCTCGTCGCTGACGACGTGCAGGCCCTCGGCGACGGCCGCCTCGCAGGCCTCGCGGACCAGTTCGGGCGGGGCGACGGTGCCGGTGGGGTCGTCGGCGACCGAGAGGAGCAGGAGGCGGGGGTGGCCGCCCTCTGCGCGGACCCGCCGGACCGTCTCCAGGAGGGCGTACGGGTCGGGGACGCCGCCGCACTCGGCGGAGGTGGGCACGTGGTAGGCGGGCCGCCCGAGGAGCCGGGCCTGCGGGGTCCACCAGGCGGGGCAGGGCCGGGGCAGCAGCAGGTCGCCGCCGTGGGCCGCGAGCAGAGCCAGCAGCAGGGCGGGGGCGCCGGGGGCGGCGACGACGTCCTCGGCATGGGTGCGCAGTCCGCGCCGCCACCAGTAGCCGGCCGCGGCCTCGCGCAGGACGGGCCCGCCGCCGGGCGGTTCGGGGGCGGTCCGTCCGGCGGCCCCCGCCACGAGGGCGGCCAGGGAGGGGAGGACGGGCAGGCCGGTGTCCGGTGCGGGGGGCCCGTACCGCACCGGCCCGCGGCCCTCCGGAGCCGTCCGCCCCATGTCCCGTACCTCCTGAGCGCACTCGGGGGCGCCGGGCAGGCACCCCCGTGCCCTTTATACGGAGGTTCGAGCGGATTCGCCGCCCCAGGAGGGGCCGGGGAGGGACGCACGCGGGCATCCCGGCCCCGAGGCCCTCTTCTCAAGCCGCCTTCTAGAAGGGTTCTCTAGAAAGGGCGGGCGGCGCGGATACGGAAGCCGGGCCGCCTCCGTACGCGTGCCTCCCCCGCCCTTTCCCTCTCCCCTTCTGGAGCGTCCCGATGTCCTTACGCCGCAAGCCGGGTCTCACCCTCGTCCTCGCCCTCGCGGGCGCCCTGCTCGCCGCCGCGCCCACGGCGGCCCACGCCGAGTCCCGCGCCGGGGTGTCCGGCGACCACGCGACCACCCTCGCCGCGCTCAAGGAGCTCAACGCCAACGGCGGCCCGGGCGCGGGCGTGCTCGCGGGCGGGCCCGCCGGTTCCTGGCACCTCTCCTCGGGCACGGCGACCCTGCACACCGCGGACTCCCTCGCACCGGACGAGCACTTCCGGGTCGGCAGCCAGTCGAAGACCTTCCTCGCCGTCGCCGTACTGAAGCTCGCCGAGCGGGGCGCCCTCGCGCTCGACGACCCGATCGAGCGGCACCTGCCCGGCGTGGTCACGGGCAACGGCCACGACGGCACCCGGATCACCGTGCGGCACCTGCTCCAGCACACCAGCGGCATCCCCCGTGACGGCGTCCTCACGCCGCAGGCGGGCGCCGACGGCACGTACACGCTCGCCGCGCTGGTGAAGGAGGCCCTGCGGGAGCCCTCGGTGGCCGCGCCGGGCACCACCTGGGCCTACTCGAACGGCAACTACGAGATCCTGGGCATGCTGGTGGAGAAGCTCACCGGAGCGCCCCTCCACCGGGCCGTCACCGACCTGGTGATCACGCCGCTCGGCCTGGGCGACACCGTCTTCCCCGCCCCCGGCGACCGGGTCGTGCCGGCGCCGCTGATCCACGGGCACGCGGGCGTGCGGGTCGGCGGCTTCTTCTGGTGGACGGACGTCACGCGCTCCCACGAGCCGTCGCTGTTCCACGGTTCGGGTGCGATCATCTCCACCACCCGGGATCTGACCACGTTCTACCGGGCCCTCTTCGACGGCCGCGCGCTCCAGGCCGCGAGCCTCGCCGAGATGACCAGGACCGTCCCCCTGACCCCGGGCGGCACCCCGGCGGACCCCGGCTACGGCCTGGGGCTCCTGAAGCTGCCCCTGCCCTGCGGCGGCACCGCCTGGGGCCACGACGGCGGCGTGCCGGGCTACTACTCGGAGACCCTGGTGACCGAGGACGGGCGGTACGCCTCCGGCCTCACGAACGCGCAGCTCAACGGCGCCCCGGCGACGGCCATGTACAAGACCCTCACCACGGCCCTGTGCGAGGACCGGCCGTAGGCCGGCGGTTCCGCCCGTCCCGCCTCCGCCGTTTCCCTGCGCGGGCGGGACGGGCGGCGCCAGAATGCCGCATGACGATACGTGAGGCGTCCCCCGAGGACGCGGCGGGCATCGCCGCCGTGCACGTCGGCTCGTGGCGCGCCGCCTACGCGGCGCTGCTGCCCCCGGAGTTCCTCGACTCGCTCGACGTGACCGAGCGGGCCGCGTGGTGGGAGGCGCGGCTGAGGGCGCCGGACGGGCCGACCGTCCTGGTCGCCCCGGGTCCGGGCGGGCGG
>NZ_JAPSIW010000407.1 GCF_031178505.1 Streptomyces sp.
GGACCTCCCCGGCGGCCAGGGCGCGGGCGAGCGGCCCGGCGGCCGGGTGGGCGGTCAGCCCGGCCGGGGTGGGGAAGAGATGGGTGAGGGTGCCGCAGGGGGTGTCGAGGGGCGTGCCGTACCGCTCCACGACCCGGGCGGCCTCCCCGGGCCCGAGGACGGACCGGAGCGCGAACTCCTCCGGCGCGGCCGTGCCCGGGGACCGTACGCCGGGCCGGGCCGCGACCTCGGCGGCGAGCAGCGGGTCGGCGCCGAGCCGCTCCGCGACCGCGTACGGGTCGGCGTCCAGGTCGAAGAGGCGGCGCAGCCGGTGGACGGCGGTGGTGAGGTCGCGCAGGTCGGTGAGGTGGATGCGGGCGTCGAGCCAGCGGCCCGCCGACCGCTCGTCGACGGAGACGATGCCGGTGCCGTACGGGAGACGGAGGGTGCGCCGGTAGGTGCGGGCGCCGGGGGCACCGGCGACCTCCTCGACCAGGGGAACGGCCTCGGCGGCGAGCAGGTCGAAGACCTCGCGGGCGGCGTACGGGCCGCGGTGGGCGAGCCGCAGCGGGACCCCGGCGGCGAGCGCGGTGCGGTCCCGGGCTCCCGCGCCGGTCTCGGCGCGCAGGGCGGTGGGGGTGCGGGCGTAGACGGCGCGGATGGTGTCGTTGAACTGGCGGACGCTGGCGAAGCCGGCGGCGAAGGCGATGTCGGTGACCGGCAGGGCGGTGGTCTGCAGCAGCAGCCGGGCGGTGTGGGCCCGCTGGGCCCGGGCCAGGGCGACGGGCCCGGCGCCGAGCTCGGCGGTGAGCTGGCGCTGGACCTGCCGGGTGCTGTAGCCGAGGCGGCCGGCGAGCCCGGGGACGCCCTCGCGGTCCACGACCCCGTCGCCGATCAGCCGCACGGCGCGGCCGACGACGTCGGCCCGGACGTTCCACTCGGCGGAGCCGGGCACGGCGTCCGGGCGGCAGCGGCGGCAGGCGCGGAAGCCGTGCCCCTGGGCGGCGGCGGCCGTCGGGAAGAAGGTGACGTTCTGCCGTTTGGGGGTGACGGCGGGGCAGCTGGGACGGCAGTAGATGCCGGTGGTGCGCACGGCGAAGAAGAACTCTCCGTCGAACCGCGCGTCCCTGCTGCTCACCGCCTCGTAGCGGGTGTCGTCGTCCGTCACGGGATCCAGTGTGGGGCCGCGCGCACGTCCCGGCTCGCGGTTTTCGGACACCACGCTCCCCCACCGCCGCGGCGGCCCGCGGCTACCGCAGCCGGCCGCCCCGCTTGAGCTCCAGGGCGGCACGGCCCTCGGCGCCCTTGCGCTTCCAGTCCTTGCGGATCTCGTGGCGCAGGCGGGCGTCGGTCTTGGCGACGATCCGCTGGTTCTCGCGGAGCAGCTTGCGGTAGCTCTCCAGGCGGCGCACGGCGAGCGTGCCGTCGTCCACGGCCGCCGTGACCGCGCAGCCCGGCTCCGCCTCGTGGGCGCAGTCGTGGAAGCGGCAGTCCCGGGCCAGCTCCTCGATCTCGGAGAACACCTGGCCCACCCCGGTCTCCGCGTCCCACAGGCCGACGCCGCGCAGCCCCGGCGTGTCGATGAGGACACCGCCGCCGGGCAGCGGGAAGAGGTTGCGGGTGGTGGTGGTGTGCCGGCCCTTGCCGTCGACGTCCCTGGCCTCCTGGACGTCCATGACGTCCAGGCCGACCAGGGCGTTGGCGAGGGTGGACTTGCCCGCGCCGGAGACGCCGAGCAGCACGGTCGTGCCGCCCGCGACGGTGGCGGCGAGCACGTCGAGGCCGAGGCCGGTGGTCGAGCTCAGCGGCAGCACCTGCACGCCGGGGGCGACGGTCTCCACGTCCTCGACGAGGTAGGAGAGCCCGACCGGGTCGGGCACCAGGTCGGCCTTGCTGAGGACGACGACGGGCTGGGCGCCGGACTCCCAGGCCAGCGCCAGGAACCGCTCGATCCGGCCGAGGTCGAGCTCGACGGCGAGCGAGACGGTGATGATCGCGTGGTCGACGTTGGCGGCGAGGATCTGCCCCTCGGACCGCTTGGAGGAGGTGGACCGCGCGAACGCCGTCCGGCGCGGCAGGCACGCCCGTACGTAGCGGGGGTCACCCGCGCCCTCGGGGTCGACGGCCGCCCAGTCACCGGTGCAGACGACCCGCAGCGGGTCGTGCGGGGTCACGAAGGTGGTGTCGGCGCGGACGACGCCGCCGGGGGTGGCGACGTCGCACTGCCCGCGGTCGACGCGGACGACCCGCCCGGGGACGAGGCCCTGCGCGGCGTACGGGGCGAAGGCCTCGGCCCAGCCGGTGTCCCAGCCGTGGGCGTCGAGTACCGAGGCGGCGCCGGCCGGAGACGGAGAGGAGGAAAAGGTGGAGGAAGCGGCGGAAAGCGGGAAAGACAAGGGGAACCCTTCACAGGGTGGCCCCGGCGATCGGTGATCGGAAGAGGTCAGCCGGAGGCCACGGAGGTGATGTGGACGAACTTCCGCGTGCGGGCAAGGCCCTTCGTGACGACAGCCATCGGTCACACCTCCTGGTCGGATTCCTGTCCTGCGTGATCCGGGGATCCCGGACGGACGTCACCGTAGCGGGCCCGCTCCCGCCCGCGCCAACGGTTTTCCCGCACGGCGTCCGCGGCCCCTCCCCGCGCCCCGCCCCCGCGTCGGCGGCGTGTCCGATCCGTACAAGACCGGGGCCCGGCCGGCCCCTACTGTCACGGGGCATGAACACACCACGACTTGATCTGATCGGCCTGGTGGTCTCCGACATGGCCGCCTCGCTCGCGTTCTACCGGCGCCTCGGCCTCGACGTGCCCGAGGGGGCCGGGAGCGCGCCGCACGTGGAGGCGGTGCTGCCCGGCGGGCTGCGGGTGGCCTGGGACACCGAGGAGACCGTCCGGTCCTTCGACCCGGCGTGGAGCCGGCCGGCCGGCGGGCACCGGGTCGAACTCGCCTTCCGCTGCGGGTCGCCCGAGGAGGTGGACGCCCTGTACGCGGAGCTGACCGGCGCCGGGTACGGCGGGCACCTGCCGCCCTGGGACGCCGTCTGGGGACAGCGTTACGCCGTGGTCCTCGACCCGGACGGCGCCGGGGTCTCCCTCTTCGCCGATCTGGACACCGCGCCCGCCGTGCCCTCCGCCGGGGACGACGCCGGAAGCGCGAACGAGCGGGCGTAGGCGGCCGGGGTCGTCCCGGCCAGGGCGCGGGTCTCCCGGGTCAGGTGCGCCTGGTCCACGCAGCCCGCGCGTACGGCGGCCTCGGCCGGCGGGAGGCCGGCCCGCAGGAGGGCGAGGGCCCGCTGGAGGCGGAGGATCCGCGCCAGGGTCCGGGGCCCGTACCCGAAGGCGTCGAGGGAGAGCCGGTGCAGCCGGCGGGCCCCGAGCCCCAGGGCGTCGGCGGTGGCGGCCACCGGTCGTCCCGCGTCGAGGCGGGCGACGGCCCCGCGCAGGACCGGGTCGGGCGGCGGGGCGTCGGCGGCGCGGCGCAGGACGAGGCGTTCGAGGGCCGCCGCCGGGTCCGGGCCGGCGCCGATCCGCCCGGCGAACCGCCGCGCCGCCGCCGTACCCCACAGGTCCCCGAGGCCGACGCGCCGGTCGCGCAGTTCCCGTGCGGGCACCCCGAGAACGCGGGGCGCGTCACCGGGAGCGAAGCGGAACCCCGCGTACCGCTCCGCCCGCTCCCCCGGCACCCAGGGCCGGGTGTCGGGGCCGGCGACGAAGAGGTGTCCGTCGGCCCAGACGAGGTCCATGCAGCCGTCGGGGAGCACGGCGCCCGAGGGAGCGGCGGCCGGCGGCGCGGTCCTGGTCCACAGGAAGGCGCCGTCGAGCCGCGCGGGGCGCTCCGCGTACGTCCCCCGGGGTCCGGCGGCCGTCAATCCTTCTCCCAGCCCGAGTGGAGGCGGGACCTCACGTCGTCCGGGGGCAGGAACCTGGACCAGCGCTCGGGGAACTCGGACGGCATGTCGGGATCGTCCTCGTCCACCTCCTCGGCCTCGGCGCGGACGCGGGCGACGAGTTCGGCGGCCTGGACGGCACGGGCGCGTTCGTTGGCCTCACGGGCGGCGGCGGTGGCGACGGAGGGCCAGACGCGGTCGATGGCGGCGTTCACGGCGGCGCCGACGAGGACGGCGAAGGCCGAGATGCCGATCCAGAGGAGGACCGCGATGGGAGCGGCGAGCGAGCCGTAGATGGTGGGGCCCTCGACCTGGCTCGTCAGGTAGATGCGGAGCAGGAAGCTGCCCAGCACCCACATGGCGAGCGCGACCAGGGCGCCGGGGATGTCCTCGATCCACGGCGACCGGACGGGGACGGACACGTGGTAGAGCGTGGTGAGGAAGACGATGGTCAGCAGGATGACGGCCGGCCAGTAGAGGACGGCGACGACCTCCGTCCCCCAGGGGACGAACTCCACGACCCGGTCGGGCCCCACGACCGCGAGGGGCAGGACGACGGCTCCGATGACGAGGGCCACGAGGTAGAGCAGGAAGGCGAGGAGCCGGGTCTTGACGATGCCGCGGTGGCCGTCGAGTCCGTACATGACGGTGATGGTGTCGATGAAGACGTTCACCGCGCGCGAGCCGGACCAGAGGGCGATGGCGAAGCCGAGCGAGACGAGATCGGGGCGCTTGCCCTGGGTGACGTCCTCGACGAGGGGTTTGGCGATGTCGCGGACGCCCCGGTCGGAGAGGACCGTCCCGGCGGCCCGGAGGATGTTCTCCTCGATGCTGGCGACGGTGTCGGTGTTGGTCCAGTCGTCGGCGTAACCGAGGAGGGCGATCAGGCCGAGGAGGAGGGGCGGCAGGGAGAGCAGGGTGAAGAACGCGGCCTCGGCGGCGAGGCCCAGGATCCGGTACTCGATGCACGAGTTGACGGTGTCCTTCAGAAGCAGCCAGACCATCTTCCGCTTGGAGACGTTGCGGTAGAGGACGCGTGCCCGGTGGAGCCTGCTCCCGGGCCGACGCTCGGGCCGTTCGGATGTTTCTCTTGCTGCCTGCACCTGCTTACCGTATCGGCATGGCAGCGAGCACCCACACCGTGACCAATCAGGCTCCGCCCCTGGTGGGATACGACGTCTTCACGAGCGACCGGGCCCTGACCGAGGCCGTCGACCGGCACCTCGGCGCGGCGGGCGCGCCGGAGGTCCTGGACGAGGCGCGCGGCGAGCTGGGAGCGCTCGGCCGTTCGGCCGGTTCGACGCAGCTGAACGGGTGGGCGGAGCTGGCGAACGCCTTCCCGCCCCGGCTGCGCACCCACGACCGGTACGGCCACCGCGTCGACGAGGTGGAGTTCCATCCGGCCTGGCACCGGCTGCTCGGCAAGTCGGTGACGTCGGGCCTCACGGACGCGTGGGGCAGGCCCGGCGGGCACGTCCGGCGCGCCGCCGGGTTCCTGATGATGTCGCAGGTGGAGGCGGGGCACGGCTGCCCGGTCTCGATGACGCACGCGGCGGTGCCGGCGCTGCGCGCCGAGCCGGAACTCGCCGCCGTGTGGGAGCCGCTCGCGACCTCGCACCTCTACGAGCAGGAGCTGCGGCCGCCGCTGGGCAAGACGGGCGTGCTGCTCGGCATGGGGATGACGGAGAAGCAGGGCGGCAGCGACGTCCGGGCGAACACCACGTCGGCGCGTCCGCTGGCGGCGGCCGGGGAGTACGTCCTGACGGGCCACAAGTGGTTCTGTTCGGCGCCGATGTCGGACGCCTTCCTGGTCCTCGCGCAGGCGCCGGGGGGGCTCACCTGTTTCCTCGTGCCCCGGATCCTGGAGGACGGGACGCGCAACGCGTTCGCGCTCCAGCGTCTGAAGGACAAGCTGGGCAACCGTTCGAACGCCTCCGCGGAGGTGGAGTTCGACGGGACGACCTGGGCGCGCCGGGTCGGCGAGGAGGGCCGCGGGATCGCCGTGATCATCGGCATGGTGGCGGCGACCCGGCTGGACTGCGTGCTCGGCTCGGCGGCGCTGATGCGGCGGGCGGTGGCGGAGGCCGTGCACCACGCCTCGTACCGCTCCGCGTTCGGCGGTCTCCTCGCCGACAAGCCGCTGATGCGCAACGTGCTCGCCGACCTGGCGCTGGAATCGGAGGCGGCCACGGCCCTCGGGATGCGGCTGGCCGCGGCCTACGACGCCTGCGGCAACGGCGGCGGCGACGCCGAGCGGGAGCGGGCCCTGCTCCGTATCGCCGTGCCGGCGGCGAAGTACTGGGTGACCAAGCGCTGTACGCCCGTGGTGGCGGAGGCGCTGGAGTGCCTGGGCGGCAACGGGTACGTGGAGGAGTCCGGGATGCCGCGCCTGCTGCGCGAGTCGCCGCTCAACTCCCTCTGGGAGGGCTCGGGGAACGTCCAGGCCCTCG
>NZ_JAPSIW010001068.1 GCF_031178505.1 Streptomyces sp.
CGCGACCGATCTCCGGGACGTCACCCACGACCCGGAGGCCCTGGACTCCACCGGCTTCTGGGCCGTATGCGCCGACTTCGAGGGCCGGCTCACCTGCGCCCGCTTCGGAGACGTGCGGCGCGACACGGTTCCCGCACCCGTCCCCGGGGCCTGGACCGGCCCCCGGCCCGGTGACTGGACGTCCTCGCTCGACCGCGACGCGTACACCGCGGGCGTGCGACGCGTGCGCGAGCACATCGCGCG
Organism: Streptomyces sp.; assembly: GCF_031178505.1. Taxonomy (GTDB): domain Bacteria; phylum Actinomycetota; class Actinomycetes; order Streptomycetales; family Streptomycetaceae; genus Streptomyces; species Streptomyces gulbargensis. Next base: position 244 of record NZ_JAPSIW010001068.1, read on the forward strand.
GGGGGAGGTGTACCAGGCGAACCTCTGCCGGGTGCTGACCGCGCCGCTGCCGGACCCGGGGCGGGCCGACGTCGACGCGCTGACCGCGCTGCTCGCCCGCGGCAACCCCGCCCCGTACGCCGGAACGATTCGCCTGCCCGCGCACGGAGTGGAGATCGCCACCGCCTCCCCGGAGCTCTACCTGCGCCGCGAGGGCGCCCGGGTCACCTCCGGGCCCATCAAGGGGACCGGCCGCACCGCGGCGGACCTCCTCCCCAAGGACCACGCCGAGAACGTGATGATCGTGGACCTGGTCCGCAACGACCTGGGCCGGGTCTGCGAGGCCGGTTCCGTCGCGGTCCCCGAGCTCTGCGCCGTCGAGGAGCACCCCGGCCTCGTGCACCTCGTCTCCACCGTCGCCGGCCTGCTCACCGAGGACGCGGGCTGGCCGGAGCTGCTCCGCGCCACCTTCCCGCCCGGCTCCGTCACCGGCGCCCCCAAGTCGAGCGCCCTGCGGATCATCGAGGCCCTGGAGACGGCGCCCCGCGGCCCGTACTGCGGAGGCGTGGGCTGGGTCGACGCGGACGCCGGCACCGGGGAGCTGGCCGTCGGCATACGCACCTTCTGGATCGACCGGCCCGAAGGCGTCCTCCGCTTCGGTACCGGAGCCGGGATCACCTGGGGCTCCGATCCCGAGCGGGAGTGGGAGGAGACCGAGCTGAAGGCCGCCCGGCTGGTCGCGATAGCGTCGGGCGGCCACGAGTCGGACGCCTGCGAGGCGAGCGGAAAGGCCACTTCTCGATGAAACTCTGGGTCAACGGCGGGCTGCGCGACGCGGAGACCGCCCTGGTCTCCGTCCTGGACCACGGACTGACCGTCGGCGACGGCGTCTTCGAGACGGTCAAGGCGGAGCGCGGCGAGACCTTCGCCCTCACCCTCCACCTGGAGCGGCTCGCCCGTTCCGCCCGGGGGCTCGGCCTGCCGGAGCCCGACCTCGACGAGGTCCGACGGGCCTGCGCCGCCGTCCTGGAGGCCAACCCGGTGGAGCTCGGCCGGCTCCGCATCACGTACACGGGCGGTCTCTCGCCGCTCGGATCGGAGCGCGGCGACGCCGGGACCAGCCTCGTCGTCGCCGTCGGCGCGACGAGTCGGCGGGCCGACACGACGGCCGTGATCACCGTGCCGTGGACCCGCAACGAGCGCGGCGCCCTCACCGGCCTGAAGACCACCTCGTACGCCGAGAACGTCGTCGCCCTCGCCCGGGCCCGGGAACAGGGCGCCACCGAGGCGCTG
>NZ_JAPSIW010001069.1 GCF_031178505.1 Streptomyces sp.
CAGATGATGGGCACCTTCGGCACCGTCATGACCATCGCCTCGGTCGCCATGACAGGCGTCAACGTCGCCATGCGGGCCAACCCGCTCGGCTTCCTCGTCGGCCTGATCGTGCCCATCGCGGCGTATCTGATCGAGTTCGCCGTCCACTCCGAGACGGGCCGGCGGATCATCCGGCAGGTGTTCCAGCAGGCGCTGAAGGGTTTCCAGGCGGTCTGGAAGTTCCTGCAGCCGGTCATCAAGGCCATCGGCAAGGCGGTGAGCACGTACTTCAAGGCCGTGCAGACGGTCTTCAAGGGGGCGCTCCGGGTCGTCGGCGCGGCCATCGGCGGGATCTCCCGGATCGGCTCCGCCGTCCGGTCCGCCTCGAACGCGCTGCGCGGCATCGCCTCCCGGGCGTTCGGCGGCATCAAGAACGCCGTCAGGCCGGTCGTCTCCTGGATCACCGACAAGATCCCCGGGTTCTTCCGCACCGCCAAGGACGCGGTGAGCAAGTCGCTGACCGGGATCGGTGACCTCATCGAGGGCGCGATGAACACGGTGCTGGGCGTCGTGAAGGGCCCGATCAACGGTCTGATCGCCTTCGCCAACTGGATCATCGACGGGCTCAACGAGCTCAGCTTCGAAATCCCGCTCACGGGCAAGAAGTTCGGCGTCGAACTCGACAAGCTGCCGATGCTGGCCGAGGGCGGCATCGTCTCGCCCGGCACCCCGGACGACTACCGCATCGATTCCCTGTCGCAGCTGGAGAACCGGCGGGTCCCGGCCCTCACCGAGCCGCCGCCGCCACCGCACCGCGTGCGGGAGTTCCGCGAGGTGGAGGGGGCCGGGCCGCGGGCGACCGCCGAGGACCTCCTGTTCCTCATGACCGCTCACCAGCGGGTGAACACCCGGGAGCGGGCCGCCGCCCTCCGCTGGGCCTCCTGAGCGACCCGCCGCAGCACCCCACGGAGCGCACGACCCGCCCACCGCTGACCCCATCCGAAGTGAGGTGACGGCCCCATGGCCGAGACCACTCCCCCGTACGCCGGAAATTCCTACACCGCCGACCTCGCGCCCGGCTCGCTCATCACCCAGGACGGGCAGGTGCAGTGGGCCGGGCTCCTCATCGGGCCCGGCACTCCCTTCGCCGTCGACAAGTCCGGCCTGTCGGGCTGGGAGGACCTGCCCGAGTACGACTCCTCCGACGCCGACCGGCCGACCTCGCACGGCGCCTGGCCGGGCGCGCGCTTCGCCAAGCCGCGCAAGATCGGCGGCACGATCGTGCTCATGCCGGAGCAGGGCGGCACGGCCGAGGCCGTCCGCGCCCTGCGCCAGGCGCTCGCCCTGCTGGACGAGGAGCGCTGGCTGACCGTCCGGCTCCACGGCGAGCTGCTCACCGTCCGAGCCCGTATCGCCCAGCGCGTGGTCCCGGCCGACCAGGGCTTCGCCACCCAGGGCAGTTCGCGCATGTCGGTGCAGTGGCTGGCCTCCGACCCGCGCCGGTACGCGGTGAACGAGCAGATCTCCAGCACCAC
>NZ_JAPSIW010000408.1 GCF_031178505.1 Streptomyces sp.
GCAGACGATGCCGCCGACCGCGTCCAGCCAGAAGTGGTTGGCGGTCGCGACGATCACGACGAGGGTGGCCGTCGGGTAGAGCAGGCCGAGGATCCGCGCCCACGGCGCCCGGGCGAGGAAGAAGATGGTCAGGCCGCACCACAGCGACCAGCCGATGTGCATCGACGGCATCGCCGCGTACTGGTTCGACATCTGCTTCAGGTCGCCCGAGGCCATCGAGCCCCACGTGTGGTGGACCAGGACCGTGTCGACGAAGTTCTGCCCGTTCATCAACCGGGGCGGCGCGAGCGGGTACAGGTAGTAACCGACCAGGGCCACACCGGTGGTGGCGAACAGGACCGTGCGGAACGCCGCGTAACGGCCCGGCTGCCGGCGGTACAGCCACACCAGCACACCGATCGTGACGACGAAGTGCAGCGTCGCGTAGTAATAGTTCATCCCCACGATGAGCCACGTCACCGAGTTCACGGCGTGGTTCACCGTGTGCTCGAAGGCGAGCCCGAGGGACTCCTCCGTACGCCAGATCCAGTCGGCGTTCCGCAGCGCCTGCGCCTTCTGCTCCGGCACGGCGTTGCGGATGAGGGAGTACACCCAGTAGCTGACCGCGATGAGCAGGATCTCGAACCAGATCCGGGGACGCCGGGGGCTCCGGGCGCGCAGCCAGGACCGCCCGCCGTCGGCCACGATGGGTGACGACGGGGTCGTCCGGTCGTCCAAACTCTTCACGGTCGTTTCACCCATAGGCAGAGAGTGTGCCAGATCCTCTTCCTCCGACCGATCATCCCTCCGACGGGTTCCGGGCGCACCCGGTCCCCCTCAAGGGGGACCCCGGCCCGGGGCGGGGTCAGGGGTGGAGCCGGGGGCGCCGGGAGCCGGGCGCGGGCCCGCTCAGCCGCGCGGCGGAGGGGCCGAGGCCGTGGAACCGCGCACCACCAGCTCCGGCATGAAGACGAACTCGGAGTGCGGGGCGGGCGTGCCGCCCACCTCCTCCAGGAGGGCGCGGACCGCCGCCTGCCCCATCGCCTGCACGGGCTGGCGGATGGTCGTCAGCGGCGGGTCGGTGAAGGCTATGAGCGGGGAGTCGTCGAAACCGACGACCGAGACGTCCCGGGGCACGCTCAGGCCCTGCTGCCGGGCCGCGCGGATCGCGCCGAGCGCCATCATGTCGCTCGCGCAGACGACCGCCGTGCAGCCGGCCGAGATCAGGGCCCCGGCGGCCGCCTGGCCCCCCTCCAGGGTGAAGAGGGAGTGCTGGATCAGCCGCTCCGACTCCTCGGGCCCCAGACCGAGCCGGTCCCTCATGCCCTTCTGGAAGCCCTCGATCTTGCGGAGCACGGGCACGAACCGCTTGGGGCCGACGGCGAGGCCGATCCGGGTGTGACCGAGCGCGGCCAGGTGCGTCACGGCCAGCTGCATCGCCGCCCGGTCGTCCGGCGACACGAAGGGCGCCTGGACCTTGGGGGAGAAGCCGTTGAGCAGGACGTAGGGGACGCCCTTGCCGCGCAGCTGGTCGTACCGGGTCATGTCGGCCGTGGTGTCGGCGTGCAGTCCGGAGACGAAGATGATGCCCGCGACCCCGCGCTCCACCAGCATGTCGGTGAGCTCGTCCTCGGTGGACCCGCCGGGGGTCTGCGTGGCGAGGACCGGGGTGTAGCCCTGGCGGGTCAGGGCCTGCCCGATGACCTGCGCGAGGGCGGGGAAGATCGGGTTGTCCAGTTCGGGGGTGATGAGTCCGACGAGCCCGGCGCTGCGCTGGCGCAGTCGTACGGGCCGCTCGTACCCGAGCACGTCGAGCGCGGCAAGCACGGATTCACGGGTGGCCGCGGCCACACCGGGCTTGCCGTTGAGCACGCGGCTGACTGTGGCTTCACTGACCCCCGCCTGGGCTGCGATGTCGGCAAGCCGCGCGGTCATGAGAGTGGACTGTACCGGTCACCGCGCGTATTGCCCACCGTGCGGGTACCGCAAGCCGCTCCGCAAGCTCTTGCAGGAATTGCGGGGGCGCGTACGGGGCGAGTGGGGGTGCGGAGGCGCGCGGAGGGCGCCCGTGGCCTGGTGTCAAGCGACCCATCGGCAACCTTCGGGACACGTGGATGTAACGATCCCCGGTCCTTGCAGAAATTTCTCGCAAGGTCTTTCGGCGCGTTTTCAACCCTGTTACGTTCCTGGCAACCCGGAGCGCCGCGAGGGAGCGGTCGCAATGAGGAAGGTTCCAGCCCCTCGTCCCCCGGGATCAGTTGAAGGAGTTCACATGCGGCGTGGCATAGCGGCGACCGCGCTGGTCGCGGCCCTGGGCGTGACCCTGGCGGCGTGCGGCAGCGACAGCGATTCCAACGGCGGCGGTACCCAGGGCTCGGGCGAGCTCTCCGGCACCGTGACCTGGTGGGACACCTCGACGGTCGGTTCCGAGGACAAGGTCTTCAAGAAGATCGCCGAGGGCTTCACCAAGAAGCACCCCAAGGTGACCGTCAAGTACGTGAACGTGCCGTTCGGCGAGGCGCAGAACAAGTTCAAGAACGCGGCCCAGTCCGGTTCCGGCGCCCCCGACGTCATCCGCTCCGAGGTCGCCTGGACCCCCGAGTTCGCGGACCTCGGCTACCTGGCCCCGCTCGACGGCACCGCGGCGCTGAAGGACAAGGACGACTTCCTCAAGCAGGCCGCCGCCTCCACCCAGTACAACGGCAAGACCTACGCCGTGCCGCAGGTCATCGACTCCATGGGCATCTTCTACAACAAGAAGATCTTCAAGGACGCCGGTGTCCAGGTCCCCAAGAACATCGACGAGCTCAAGACCGTCTCCGCCACGATCAAGCAGAAGACCGGCAAGACCGGCCTGTACCTGCGCGGCGACGACGCCTACTGGTTCCTCTCCTTCCTGTACGGCGAGGGCGGCAACCTGGTCGACGCCGAGCAGAAGAAGATCACCATCGGTGACGAGTCCGGCGTGAAGGCGTTCAGGACCGTCAAGGACCTGGTCGACTCGAAGGCCGCGATCACCGACGCGACCAACGGCTGGGACAACATGCAGGCCGCCTTCAAGGACGGCAAGGTCGCGATGATGATCAACGGCCCGTGGGCCGTCGCCGACACCCTCGCGGGCAAGGAGTTCGCCGACAAGGCCAACCTGGGCATCGCCCCGGTCCCGGCCGGTTCGGCCGGCCAGGGCGCCCCGCAGGGCGGTCACAACCTCGCCGTCTACGCGGGCTCCAAGAACCTCGACGCCTCCTACGCCTTCGCCGAGTACATGACCTCGGCCGAGACGCAGCGCCAGGTCGCCAAGGAGCTCAGCCTGCTCCCGACCCGCCAGTCCGTCTTCATCAAGCCGGACGTCGCGAGCAACGAGATGATCACCTTCTTCAAGCCGGTCGTCGACAAGGCCGTCGAGCGCCCGTGGATCCCCGAGGGCGGCAGCCTCTTCGAGCCGGTCAAGGTCGAGTACACCAAGGTGCTCACCGGCCAGACCACCCCGGACGCCGGCGCCAAGGCGGTCGCCGACGCCTACCGCAAGCTCCTGAAGGACTGGAAGTAAGAGGAAGGCAGGCCGGCTGATGGCTGTGGACACCCCCAGCCAGTCGGTGGCGAAGGCCGGGCCCCCCCCCCCCCCCCGCGGCCGGGGCCGCGGAACTGGCACGGGCAAGCCGAGGGGCGCGTCGAAGCGCTCCCTCTCGACCCACTGGTACGCCTGGGCGCTCGTCGCGCCCGTCGTCGTCGTGATCGCCGTGATCATCGGCTATCCGCTCATCCGCGGCATCTACCTGTCGCTGACCAACGCCAACGAGCGGAACGTCGCGCGGTCGATCGGTGTCAACAACATCCCGGCCACCTACGAGTTCGTCGGCCTGGACAACTACGCCGAGGCGATCTCCGGGAACCAGTTCCTCGGCACCCTCGGCTGGACGGTCGTCTGGACCGTCTCGTGCGTGGCGGTCACCTTCGGCCTCGGCCTGGCGCTCGCCAACATCCTCAACCGCAGGATCGCCGGCCGTTCCGTCTACCGGATGCTGCTGATCCTGCCGTGGGCCGTGCCCCCCTTCGTCTCGGTCTTCGCCTGGCGTTTCCTGTACGACGAGCGCCGGGGCATGCTGAACCAGATCCTCTCGGGCGCCGGTCTGGACGCCGTCCCGTGGCTCAACGACCCCACCGTGGCCAAGCTGGCGGTCATCGCCGTCAACGTCTGGCTCGGTGTCCCGTTCATGATGGTCGCCCTCCTCGGCGGGCTCCAGTCCATCCCCGGCGAGCTCTACGAGGCCGCCGAGATGGACGGCGCGAACGCCTGGCAGCGCTTCCGGCACATCACCATGCCCGGCCTTCGGTCCGTCAGCACCACGGTGCTGCTGCTCTCCACCATCTGGACCTTCAACATGTTCCCGGTGATCTTCCTGCTCACCCGGGGCGGGCCCGGCGAGGCCACCCAGATCCTCGTCACCCAGGCCTACAAGTTCTCCTTCGAGATCAGCCCGCGCGACTTCGCCCAGTCGTCCACGTGGGGTGTCCTCATCCTGATCCTCCTGATGGTCTTCGCCGCGTTCTACCAGCGAGTCCTCCGCAAGCAGGGAGAAGTCTGGTGACCACCACGACGCCCACCGCCCGGCCCGTGAACGCCCCGGTCCGCGGCCGCCGCTCGCCGCTGGCCTCGGCCGGCCTGCACCTCACCCTGATCGTCGCCTCCGCGATCGCCGTCTTCCCGGTGCTGTGGGTCCTGCTGACCTCGCTCAAGCCCGCGAAGTACGCGACCACCACGGACTTCTTCAAGGAGACGACGCTCGAGAACTACACGAACCTGCTGAACGACACCCCGTTCCTCAGCTGGTTCTGGAACTCGCTGCTCGTCGCCGTCCTCACCACCCTCGTCGGCGTGTTCATCTCCGCCACCACCGGCTACGCCGTCAGCCGCTTCCGCTTCCCCGGCAAGCGCGGCCTGATGTGGACCCTGCTCATCACCCAGATGTTCCCGGTCGCCGTCCTCATCGTGCCCATCTACAACATCATGGGATCGCTGGGGCTGCTCAACCGGTCGGCCGGCCTGGTCATCACCTACCTGACCATCGCCGTCCCGTTCTGCGCGTGGATGATGAAGGGCTTCTTCGACACCATCCCGCGCGAGATCGACGAGTCGGGGTACGTCGACGGCCTCACGCCCTTCGGCACCTTCTGGCGGCTGATCCTGCCGCTCGCCAAGCCGGGCATCGCGGTCACCGCCTTCTACTCCTTCATCACCGCCTGGGGCGAGGTCGCCTACGCCTCCGCCTTCATGGTGGGCGACGAGAACCTGACGCTGGCCGGCGGACTGCAGAAGTTCGTCAACCAGTACGGCGCCCAGTGGGGTCCGATGTCCGCGGCCTCCGTCCTCATCGCCGTTCCCGCCGCCCTGGTGTTCCTCTTCGCGCAGCGTCACCTCGTCACCGGCATGTCCGCCGGTGCCGTCAAGGGCTGACCGTTGAGCGCCCCACCTGTACGCCCCTCCTTACCTCCCAGGGAAGACATGACCCAGCATCTCGCCACCCCGGCCGACGCCCCCACCACCGGCACGCACACGGGCTGGTGGAGAGACGCGGTGATCTACCAGGTCTACCCGCGCAGCTTCGCCGACGGCAACGGCGACGGCATGGGTGACCTGGAGGGCGTCCGCAGCCGGCTGCCGTACCTCAAGGAGCTCGGCGTCGACGCCGTGTGGCTCTCCCCGTTCTACGCCTCCCCGCAGGCCGACGCCGGCTACGACGTCGCCGACTACCGGGCCATCGACCCCATGTTCGGCACGCTCCTCGACGCCGACGCCCTGATCCGCGAGGCGCACGCCCTGGACCTGCGCGTCATCGTCGACCTGGTGCCCAACCACTCGTCCGACCAGCACGAGTGGTTCCAGCGGGCGCTGCGCGAGGGCCCCGGCTCCCCGCTGCGCGAGCGCTACCACTTCCGTCCCGGCAAGGGCCTGAGCGGCGAACTGCCGCCGAACGACTGGGAGTCCATCTTCGGCGGCCCCGCCTGGACCCGCACGGAGAACCCGGACGGCACCCCCGGCGAGTGGTACCTGCACCTCTTCGCCCCGGAGCAGCCCGACTTCAACTGGGAGCACCCGGCCGTACGGGACGAGTTCCGTTCCATCCTGCGCTTCTGGCTCGACATGGGCGTCGACGGCTTCCGCGTGGACGTCGCCCACGGCCTGGTCAAGGCGGACGGCCTGCCCGACATCGGCGCCCACGACCAGCTGAAGCTGCTCGGCAACGACGTCATGCCCTTCTTCGACCAGGACGGCGTCCACGAGATCTACCGTTCCTGGCGGAAGGTCCTCGCCGA
>NZ_JAPSIW010000409.1 GCF_031178505.1 Streptomyces sp.
GACAAGGAGAAGAAGATCACCGCCTACCACGAGGGCGGACACGCCCTCGTCGCCGCGGCCTCCCCGAACTCCGACCCGGTCCACAAGATCACCATCCTGTCCCGCGGCCGCGCCCTCGGCTACACGATGGTGCTGCCGGAAGAGGACAAGTACTCGACCACGCGCAACGAGATGCTCGACCAGCTCGCCTACATGCTGGGCGGCCGCGCGGCCGAGGAGCTCGTCTTCCACGACCCGACCACGGGCGCGGCCAACGACATCGAGAAGGCCACCGCCACGGCCCGCGCGATGGTCACCCAGTACGGCATGACGGAGCGGCTCGGCGCCATCAAGTTCGGCGGCGACAACACCGAGCCCTTCCTCGGCCGCGAGATGTCGCACCAGCGCGACTACTCGGAAGAGGTCGCCGCGCTGGTCGACGAAGAGGTCAAGAAGCTCATCGAGACCGCGCACAACGAGGCCTGGGAGATCCTCGTCGAGAACCGTGACGTCCTCGACAACCTGGTCCTCGCCCTCCTGGAGAAGGAGACGCTGGGCAAGGAGGAGATCGCCGAGATCTTCGCCCCCATCGTCAAGCGCCCGGCCCGCCCGGCCTGGACCGGATCGGCCCGCCGCACCCCGTCCACGCGTCCGCCGGTGCTCTCCCCCAAGGAGCTCGCCCTGACGAACAGCGCGAACGGCACGGCGACGACCGCCACCGGCACGGTCGACACCACCAAGGGCATCGAGGTCGCCCCCGAGGACACCCCGGAGACCTGATCCCCGGACGACCCCGGAATGGCTGCCGCGCCCCCACAGGTTCTAGCCTGTGGGGGCGCGGCATTTTCGCGCCATGTTCAGACAGACGGAACGAGGCACAGATGACCGACCCGGTGACGCTGGACGGCGAGAGCACGATCGGCGAGTACGACGAGAAGCGCGCCGAGAACGCCGTACGAGAGCTCCTCATCGCGGTCGGGGAGGACCCGGACCGCGAGGGGCTGCGGGAGACGCCTGCGCGGGTGGCGCGGGCCTACAAGGAGCTGTTCGCGGGGCTTTGGCAGAAGCCGGAGGACGTCCTCACGACGACCTTCGACCTGGGGCACGACGAGATGGTGTTGGTGAAGGATATCGAACTGACTTCCATGTGCGAGCATCATTTGCTGGTATTCCATGGCGTAGCTCACATTGGGTACATTCCGGCTGAAACGGGCAAAATCACGGGCCTGTCCAAGCTGGCGCGTCTGGTCGACGTCTACGCCCGCCGCCCACAGGTGCAAGAGCGCTTGACGACGCAGATCGCCGACTCGCTCATGGAGATCCTCGAAGCGCGCGGCGCGATCGTCGTGATCGAGGCGGAGCACATGTGCATGTCGCTGCGCGGCATTCGCAAGCCGGGAGCGAAGACGACCACCTCGGCGGTACGTGGTCAACTTCGTGACGCTACTACGCGTGCCGAGGCCATGTCCCTGATACTGGCCCGTTCGTAGCGGGCTGTCCGCTTTGCTTCATACGGTCCTTGATCAGCGGAGGTCATCGCTGATCAAGGGGGCGGTATGGGGTACGGGCTGACCAGCAAGATGCTGGTGAGTGTGGTGGACGGATGGACGCAGGCCAGGAACGTGCGGCCGGGCAGCGTGCTGTGGACGCTGGACGGTGACCGAACGGTGCGGAGCACTGTCGACGACGTGACAGCGGTCAAGGGCCGCGACGCCGTCGAGGTGGTCACGGACCATACAACCTTCACGGCAAGTCCTGACCTGCTGCTGGCCACGCCGGAGGGCTGGACACCCGCGGTCGATCTCACGGGGAGGACCGTTGCCTGGACGCCGACACGGAAACTGTGCCGGGAGCGGTTCACGATCCGGCCGGGCTACGAGTTCGGCTACTTCGTGGGTGCCACGTGTGCCGATGGCACGGTCGGCAAGAACTACGTGTCCTTGATCGTGAACGAGGAAGGCTTTGCGGCCCGCTACGCGGCGGCATTGACGGCTTGCACGGGGCTTTCGGCGCGTCTAGGAGGCGGTGACTCGGCCGTCCGGTTATCTGCAGCGAGACGTGCCCGGTTTCCGCGTACGCGTGGTCTCCTCACTGCTCTCCGATGCCATGCGGCACTACGTGGGTGGCGACGCCCACCACATGCGCCAGCGCTTTCCGCGGGTGGTGCTGCGGGACATCGACACGTTCCAGGGCTTTCTTGACGGCTACATCGACGGCGACGGCTGCGGCACGGCTCATGGGTACGGGCGCATCATCACGAGTGCCAACGTGCCGTTCCTCGTCGAAGTGGCGCGGTGATCGGAGCGCGCTTCACCCCGTCGAAGCGAGGGCTGGCCTCGCGACTCTACGTGTCGAATCGCTGGCAGAGCCGCGGCACCTTCGCCCCCGAGCACCACGCGCTCCACCCGCCCGAGTCCTCCTGGGTCCAGGTCCACGAGGTCCGCCCCCGGCCGGCCGCCGGCGCCAAGCCCTTCACGTTCTACAGCTACCGGCTGTCCCCGCACCCGACCTTCCTGGTGAACGGGCACCTCGTGCGCGAGGCCTGGTGAGCGGCTAGGCCGCCGGGGCGCGGCCTTGGCCTTCGTCGTCGTCCTCCGGGAGCTTGCAGACGTGCTCCAGGAAGAGGGCGGCGGCGATCACGCCGATGCCCGCCGCGACCGAGAGGGCCGCGTAGAGGGCCTGGTCGCGGCGGGCCGGGACGTCGAGGGAGGCGAGCAGGAAGACGCCGATGCCTCCGTACATGCCGGCGACGAGCGCGGCGACCAGCGCGCTGGCCTGGCCGAAAACGACCGCCCGGGCCGCCATCAGGGGTTCCACGCCCTTCGCGCCGGGGCGGCGCTCCCGCTGGGCCTTGAGGCGGGCGCGCAGGGAGAGCGCCGTCGCGGCGAGGACCGCCGCGATGACGGCGAGGACGACGGGGGCGGCGAGGGGCACGCTGGGAAGGGTGCCGACGGAGTCCCAGAGGCGGCTGGCGCCCCAGGAGAGGATGCCGGCCACCAGGAAAAGTCCGGCGAGCACCTTCAGCCGCAGTTGTTTCACCGGGTGTCCTTCATGTGGTCGCGGAGCGGTCTGCCACGAGCGTAACGATTACTCGGGCAGACGGAGTTCCAGGTCGTCACGGGGGGTGACGTCCGTGTGTCCCAGGGAGGTCAGGAGGTCGGCGACGGCTCCGTGGCCGGGCAGGAGCGCGGCCGGGTCGACGTCGTTCCAGGGGGCGAGGACGAAGGCGCGCTGGTGGGCGCGGGGGTGGGGCAGGGTGAGGACGGGGTCGTCGGAGACGACGTCGGCGTACGTGATGATGTCGACGTCGATGGTGCGGGCGCCCCAGCGCTCCTCGCGGACGCGGTGGAAGGCCTCCTCGACCGCGTGCGCCCGCTCCAGGAGGGAGGAGGGCGGCAGGGTGGTCTTCACGAGGACGACGGCGTTGAAGTAGGAGGGCTGGGTGCCCGGCTCGACGCCCCAGGGCTCCGTCTCGTAGACGGGGGAGACGGCTTTGACGCGGAGGCCGGGGGTGTCGGCGAGCGCGTCGACGGCGCCCTGGAGGGTCTCCAGGCGGTTGCCGAGGTTGGCGCCGAGGGCGAGGACGGCCCAGCGCGGGTTGGAGAGGGTGGTGTCGGCGGCGTCGACGGTCTCGACGACGGCGGCGGGCACGGGCTGGACGGTGGGGTCGCTCTGGGTCGGCTTCATCGTCGGCTCCGGGTGATGGTGACGGTCACGTCGTCGAAGGGGACGGTGATGGGCGCGTCGGGCTTGTGGACGACGACCTCCACCTCCTGGACGCCCGCGTGGCTGAGGCACCGCTGGGCGATGCGCTCGGCGAGGGTTTCGATGAGGTCGACGGGTTCACCCTGGACCACGTCGACGACCTCCTCGGCGACGATGCCGTAGTGCACCGTCTTCGTCAGGTCGTCGTCGGCGGCCGCCGGGCGGGTGTCCAGGCCGAGGACCAGGTCCACGATGAAGGTCTGGCCCTCCTCGCGCTCCTTGGGGAAGACGCCGTGGTGGCCTCGGGCCTTGAGGCCGCGCAGCGCGACACGATCCACGCGAATCACTCCTGCTGTCGTAGTTCCGGTGGCCACGCAGCCGGGTGCGGACGGCCGGGTGTCCTCTGTCGAATCTACCCGCGGGCACCGACAGCACCCGCCCGTGGGGCCGGTGCGGGCCGTTCGCGGGGGGTGGCCGCGGGGTCAGGGAGTGCCGGGGAGGCCCGGGGCGCCGGGGTCATCGCCGCCGGGTGTGTCGTCCGTCTCGGTGAGGACGGGGGAGGCGTGGTGGGACCAGATCCGCCAGCCCTCGGGGGTGCGGCGGAAGAGGTTGGTGGCGACGACGAGCTGGCCCATGAGGGGTCCGAGTTCGGCGCCGTCCTCGGCGGGGCCGCCGCTGAGGATGTTCTCGGTGCAGGTGACGAGGGCGGTGTCGCCGGCGACGGTGACCGTGAGGTCGGTGAGGAAGAACTGGATGTACTCCGTGTTCGCCATGATCAGGGCGTAGGAGCGGAGGACTTCCCCGCGGCCGGTGAGGACGGGCCAGCCTGGGTGGACGCAGGTGATGGGGGTGGCGCCGTCGTCGAGCCAGAGACGGGAGACGGTGTCGAAGTCGCCGGTTTCCATCGCTTCGTAGAAGGCGGTGTTGGCGGCTTCCACGGCGGTCCGGTCGGTGGTGGGGGTCACGCGGCTCCTTCTACGGCCCTGGCGACGCGGACGGCGTCGGCGGTGGCGCGTACTTCGTGGACGCGGACGGCCCAGGCACCTTCGTGGGCCGCGATGGCGGAGACGGCGGCGGTGGCGGCGTCGCGTTCGCGCGCCGGGGGCGGGGCGGCGCCCTCGCGGGCGAGGACGTGGCCGAGGAAGCGTTTGCGGGAGGCGGCGACGAGGAGGGGGTGGCCGAGGGCGCGGAGCCGGGGGAGGTGGGCCACGAGGGCGAGGTCGTGGGGGGCGTGCTTGGCGAAGCCGAGGCCGGGGTCCACGACGAGGCGGTCGGGGTGGACGCCGCCGTCGACGACGGCTTCGATGCGGACGCGGAGTTCGTCGACGACCTCGGCGACGACGTCGTCGTAGACGGCGAGGCTGTTCATGTCCTTGCTGAAGCCGCGCCAGTGCATGACGACGAAGGGGACCTCCGCGGCGGCGACGGTGGGGACCATGCGGGGGTCGGCGAGGCCGCCGCTGACGTCGTTGACGAGGGTGGCGCCGGCGTCGACGGCGCGGGCGGCGACGGTGGCGCGCATGGTGTCGACGGAGACGGTGACGCCTTCGGCGGTGAGGCCGCGGACGACGGGGATGACGCGGCGGAGTTCTTCGTCCTCGTCGACGCGGGTGGCGCCGGGGCGGGTGGATTCGCCGCCGACGTCCACCAGGTCGGCGCCTTCGGCGACGAGGTCGAGGCCGTGTTTGACGGCGGCCGTGGTGTCGAACCAGCGGCCGCCGTCGGAGAAGGAGTCCGGGGTCACGTTGACCACGCCCATGACGGCGCAGCGGTCCCACTCCGGCAGGCCGCGGGCGGTCCCGCGGTCGATCGTCGTACTCATGTGTCCAGCGTAGGGCCCGGGGGTGTGATCAGGCCGCGCGGACCTCCTGCTCGGGGCGGGCGGGTGCGGGCAGGTGGGCGCAGGGGCGGGGGGCCGGGGCGGTCCTGCGGGCGAGGGGGCGGGGCAGGGAGAGGTTGACGAAGCCTTCGGCCTGCATGGCGGCGAAGCCGATGCGGGGGAGGTCGCGGCTCTTGCGGTAGACGACGAAGCGGGGTTCCCAGCGGGGCTGGAACTTGGCGTTGAACTTGTACAGGGACTCGATCTGGAACCAGCGGGAGAGGAAGACGAGGAGGCCGCGCCAGGCGCGCAGGACGGGGCCGGCGCCGATCTTCTCGCCGCGGGCGAGGGCCGCGCGGAACATGGCGAAGTTGAGCGAGACGCGTGCGATGCCGAGGGCCGGGGCGGCCTGGAGGGCGGCGACGATGAGGAGCTCGTTCATGCCGGGGTCGGCGGAGCGGTCGCGGCGCATGAGTTCCAGGGACATGCCGTCGGGGCCCCAGGGCACGAAGTGGATGATCGCCTTCAGGTCGCCGAAGGGGCCGTGGGCGGTGTCGGCGGTGTCGGCGTCGGTCCTGTGGGCGGTGGCTATGACGGCGTCGCCGTCGCCGGGGGCGCCGATGCGGCCGAGGGCCATGGAGAAGCCGCGCTCGGTGTCGCTGCCGCGCCAGTCGGCGGCGGCGGCGCGGATCCGTTCGAGTTCGGCGTCGGTGAGGTCACGGACGCGGCGGACCTGGGTGGTGTAGCCGTTGCGCTCGATGCGCTTGACCATCTGGCGGACGTTGCG
>NZ_JAPSIW010000410.1 GCF_031178505.1 Streptomyces sp.
CCGCGTACAGGGCGGCCAGCCCGCTGAGCATGAGACCGAGCCAGAGCGCGATGCGCAGCGGCCGGTTGTTGAAGGAGATCAGCCCGTCCATCCCGTAGTTGAGCAGGGAGCCGAACTTCCACTTCGTCTCGCCGGCCTCCCGCGCGGCGTTCTGGTAGTCGAAGGTGACGGTGTCGAAGCCGATCCAGGAGAACAGGCCCTTGGAGAAGCGGTTGTACTCGGGCAGGGAGAGCAGGGCGTCGACGGCGGGCCGGGACAGCAGGCGGAAGTCGCCGACGCCGTCCGTGAGTTCGACGTCGACCCAGCGGTTCACGGCCCGGTAGTACAGACGGCTGAGCGCCGAACGCAGTTTCTTGTCGCCCTCCCGGGTGCGCCGGGCCATCACCTGGTCGTATCCCTGGTGGTGGAGGTCGAGCATGCGGCCGAGGAGCTCGGGCGGGTGCTGGAGGTCGGCGTCCATGATGACGACGGCGTCGCCGCTGGATTTGCGCAGGCCGGCGAGCATGGCGGCCTCCTTGCCGAAGTTGCGGCTGAAGGAGGCGTACTGGGTGCGGTGCGGGTGCCGGGCGGCGATGGCGCGCAGCCGCTCGAGTGTTCCGTCGGAGCTGCCGTCGTCCACGTAACAGATCTCGTAGCCGACCGGGAGGCCGTCGAGTACCTCTCGCATACGTGTGTCGAATCGCTCGATGACGTCTTCCTCGTTGTAACAGGGGACGACGACGGAAAGCCTGGTCATTGAACGGTCACTCCAGAGGGCCGAGCGAGAGTACGTCCTGAGGGACCGCCACCGAACTCTCCTTCGAGCAGCCCGGTCACGGTACGGCGCGTGGGTGACCGGCGCGCGGCGCGCGAGTGACCGCTCACGGTCGGCATGTCGTCCACGGAGCAAAGCATGCGGGGCAGATAGTGAGCCGCATGCCATTTTCACCCATTTGTCACCCGTAGAGGCGACCTTGGCCGCAGGAGCGATGACCGGTGAGCAGGACGACCTTCCCGGAGAACGACGGCGCGCACACACCGCCGGACCGTTCACAGGACGGTACAGGCGACGGCCCGGAGGAGGGCGGAGTCACGGCCGGACGGCCGGAAAGGAGCGGCGCCGGCGAGGGCCTGCTGCGGCGCGCGGCGGCCGGGGCCGGACTCGTCACGATGGCGGGCGCCGGGGCGCTGCTCTCGGTCGGCGCCTTCCTCGGCCTGTACGTACGTCCGGTCTCCGACGACTGGTGCGCGCTCTGGAAGGCACGGGACCTGGGCGTCCTCGGCATCTCGGCGGACTTCTACCGCACGCAGAACGGACGGGTGACCAACGCCTTCCTGACCGGTGTCCTGTACGCCGACGACATGACGGGCCCCAAGCTGCTGCCCGCCCTCCTCGTGGTCACGCTCGGCGCGGGCCTCTTCCTCCTCGCCCGTGAGGCGCTGCGCGCCCTGCGCCTGCCGGTGCCGGCGGTCGTGCTCGCGGCGGCGGTGGCGGTCGTCGAGGCGCTGCTGTTCTTCGCCGGCACCCGCCCGTACCAGGCCCTGCTGTGGGCACCGGCCACCCTCTCCCACACGGTGCCGAGCGTGCTGGGCGTCTGGGCGGTGATCTGGGCCGTACGGGCGGCGCGCGGCCGGAGGCGGGCGCGCGGCGCGGCCGTGGCGGGCGCGCTGCTGGTCGGGGTGGCGGCCGGCATGCTCAGCGAGCCCTTCGTGGCGACGGCCGGGACGGCCGCGGCGGTGGTGGGCGTGCTGTGCCTGCCCGGCCTGGGCCGGGCGCGCGACCGGTACGCGACGACCTGGTGCACGGCCTGGTGCCTGGGCCTCGGCATCGGCCTGGTGCTGCTCACCACCTCGCCCGGCGCCCGCTGGCGGCGCGCCCAGCAGCCGGAGAAGCCGCTGACGGCCGCGGAGCTCGGCGAGACGGTCCGGGACTGGCTGCGGATCTGGGAGACGATCGGCGGCCAGTGGGCGTACGCGGGGGCTCTGGCCGCCGGGGCGCTCCTGGGCCTCGCGGTGGCGCTCGCGGCCGGGGACCGGGGCCCGCGCGCCCGGCCGGGCGGCACGGCCCGGCCGCCGCTGTGGCTGCTCGCGGTGCTGCCGGTGCCGCTGATCGCGCTGGCGAGCCTGGTGGCGGCGTACGGGCTGCGCAGTGGTTACGGGCCGACGGGGTGGACGTACGCGCGGACCTGGACCAGCTTCCTCGTCCCCTTCCTGCTCACGCTCGGCGCGTACGGGGCCTGGCTCGGGCACGCCCTCGGGCACCGCTTCGGGTCCCCGGACCCCAAGACCCCGGACGCGGAACGGACCCCGGACACGAAGGCACCGGACCCGGGCCCGGACCGGAGGGCCCCTGAGACCTCGCGAACCCTCGTCGCCCGCCGCGGCCGTGCCGTACGTCTCACCGTTCTCGTCCTCGCCGGGAGCCTCACCGCCGCGAGTCTGGCCGCCCTGGTACCCACGGTGCGCACGACGGCCACCCAGACGGTGTCCCGCAGCGTGGCCTGGGACCGGCAGAACGCCCGGATCAGGGCCGGCATCGCGGACGGCGCCACCGAGGTCACGTACCGTCCGCTGCTCATCGGCGGACTCGCCGAGCCGTTCTTCACCGAGGTGTACGCGCGGGACTGGGCGGCCCGGTGCGCCGCCACGTACTACGGCGTGGACCGGCTGCGCCGCGGCTGACCGGACCGGTTGCCCTCTTTGCCCAGTTCCGGCGGCGGCAAATCCCCTCCGGGGGTGTGTTCCCCCTCACACCCCCGGGCCGGGCGTAACAGGGTTTGGGGTAGGTTCTCGGCACATGTGCCGACGTCCCGGCGCTCGTCGCGAGGTGGCGCCCCGAAGGGCGACTTCCGGCGCCGGGCAATGGTTGTGCCGCGAGCGCCGTTCGCTCCGTCACGATCGGGACACGGCGCTCGCCGCCCAGGCGAAAGGCGCGGCAAACCAGCTGGGGAACACCAGGTAGCTTGGGTGTGTCTGGAGGAAAGACAAGTGGATCGAGGTGCAAGTGCCTGACGTCTCCGTGGTCGTCATCGCCTACAACGACGCAGAGCGTCTCCCGACGGCCGTTCAGTCGGTCCTGGATCAGACTCTGCACGGCGTCGAGGTCGTGATCGTCGACGACTGCAGCAAGGACAGCACCTTCGAGGTCGCCCAGGCGCTCGCCGCCGCGCACCCGGACCGGGTGCGGGCCTTCCAGCTGCCGCAGAACAGCGGTGGCTGCGGCGCGCCCCGCAACTACGGCATCCAGCAGTGCTCCGGCGCCTACGTCATGTTCCTCGACAGCGACGACGTGCTGGAACGCAACGCCTGCCGCAACATGCTGGACGCCGCCGAGAGCACCGGCTCCGACATCGTCTCCGGCCTGTGCGTCCGCGTGCACCTGGACAGCCGCAACCAGAAGAAGACCGCCTGGTACCCGTGGCTCTACTCCAAGACCCGGACGATCGAGTCGATCACCGAGCTCTCGGACCTGCTGACGTTCGACACCCTGTCGACGAACAAGTGCTACCGCCGCGACTTCCTGCTGGAGAACGGCCTGGAGTTCCCGGTCGGCATCCACTACGAGGACCTGCTGTTCTCGGCGCAGGCCTACGTCGCCGCGCGCCGGATCACGCTGATCCCCAACACGGTCTACTTCTGGAACGTGCAGGAGAGCGCCGCCTCCAAGTCCATCAGCAACCGGCGCCACGAGATCGCCAACTTCGTCCACCGGATGGAGATCCACCGCCGCGTGGACGCCCTGCTGGAGAGCAAGGGCTACGACGAGCTCAAGTACCGCAAGGACATCAAGTTCCTCAAGCACGACCTCGTCCTCCACCTGCGCGACCTGCCGCTGCTCGGCGAGGACTACCGGCGCGAGTTCGCCGAGGTGGCCAACGGCTACCTCGCCGAGATCGACCCGCAGGCGTACGAGGAAGTGCAGCCGATCCACGCGATCTGCGCCTACCTGCTGAGCAAGGAGGACTGGGAGAACCTGCTCCCGGCCACCGAGGCGCTCACCAACCCGGGCCGCCTCACCGTCCCGCTCGCCGAGCAGGACGAGCGGATCTACTGGTGCGACCGCCACATCGACACCGAGCAGGGCCGCAGCATCCTGGACGTCACCGCGCGCGGCTTCCACACCCGGCCGCTCACCGCGCTCGCCCTGGGCAACCGCCTGACCTCGTACGAGAGCACCGACGGCGTCGTCAAGCTGGCGGGACGGATCGTCAACCCGCTCGGCCGCATCACGCCGGACGCGCAGATCAGCGCCGTCCTGGAGTTCTCGGCCCGCCGCAGCGTCAGCGGCAAGACCGCCCACATCCCGGTGACCTCGCTGCGCCACGCCGGCCGGTTCATCGAGTGGGAGGGCACCGCGGACATCGCCCGCGCCGTGCGCCCGCTCGGCATCATCGACGCCGTCTGGGACGTGCGGGTGATCCTCACGGTCGACGGCAAGCGCCTGCGCACCCGGGTCTCCGTCGGCGGCACCTCGCTCGACAACGCCCGCGCCCTGCGCGTCCGCCCGAAGCTCACCACGCTGGTCTCCGACCGCTTCGTCCCGGAGATCACCAAGAAGGGCAACCTGTCCTACGTCCTGTCCGCCGAGGGCAAGGCGGCCGTGCACACCACGGCGGTGATCGAGGGCGCCATGCACGGGCGCACCGCGCAGTTCGCGAAGACGAGCCTGCGCCGCCTGCTCAAGGCGAAGAAGGACCTGCACTCGGGCGAGACCAAGCTGCGCGTCTACCACGAGTTCTACAGCAAGCTGCCGATCCGCAAGGGCCTCGTCGTCTTCGAGAGCCACCTCGGCAAGCAGTACAGCGACAGCCCGAAGGCCATCTACGAGGAGATGCGCCGTCAGGGCGTGGCCTTCGAGGCCGTCTGGTCGTACGCGGGCGCCCGGCCGACCGGCTTCCCCGAGGACGCCACGCTGGTCAAGCGCTGGAGCTGGCAGTACCTGCGGGCGCTGGCCCAGGCGGAGTTCTGGATCGACAACCAGGGCTTCCCGCTGCGCCTCACCAAGCGCCCCGGCACCACCTACATCCAGACCTGGCACGGCACCGCCCTGAAGCGGATGGGCTTCGACGAGCCCAACACCAAGGCCCGCGGCCTGGCCGCGCAGGAGTCCTTCCAGCGCGCCCTGGACCGGTTCGACCACTTCCTCATCCGTGGCGAGCACGACCGGCGCACCCTCGCGAAGGGCTTCCGGCTCCGCGACGAGGTGCTGCTGCCCGTCGGCTACCCGCGCAACGACGAACTGGTCGCCGCCCGCCGCGCCGAGGCCGAGAGCGGCCGGCGCGAGCGCGGCCGGCTCGCGGAGGAGCTGGGCCTCGACCCGGACAAGAAGGTGCTGCTGTACGCGCCGACCTTCCGCGCGGCCCCCGGCGGCAAGGTGCGGGCCTTCCAGCCCCCCTTCGACCTGGAGGAGTTCGCGGAGCGCTTCGGCGACACCCACACGCTGCTCATCAGGACCCACTACCTGAACAGCGTGTCGCTGCCGCCGTCGGTCCAGGGCCGGATCATCGACGTGTCGCGGCTCCACGACATCACGCCGCTGCTGGCCCTCGCGGACGGTCTGATCACGGACTACTCCTCCGTGATGTTCGACTACGGGCTGCTCGACCGGCCGATGATCTTCTTCACGTACGACTACGACGAGTACGCCAAGGAGAACCGCGGCACCTACTTCGACCTGAAGGAGCGCGCCCCGGGCCCGGTCGTGGCCACGGAGGAGGAACTCTTCGGAGTGATCGCCAACTTCAAGGACGAGGCCGACACCAAGTACGCGGCGGCACGCCAGCGGTTCAACGCAGAGTTCAGCGAGTGCGACCGGGGCGACGCGGCCCGTCAGATCGTCGCCAAGTTCTTCACCAGGAGCGGGAAGTGACCAACCAGACCACCGTGTCCGGCGGCCGCGACATCTTCATCGTCTCCAACAGCGTGGACGAGATGGGCGGTGTGACCACCTGGACGCACCAGATGGCCCGGGAGTTCACCGGCCGCGGGCACCGCGTCCACGTCATCGGCATCACCCCCGCCCCCGAGGGCCGGCAGCACGAGTTCCCCGAGCCGCTGCCGTACGAGACGACCACGCTGTACGACGCCCACCCGCCGCAGGTGAAGCCGCTGCGCGGCCTCAAGGGCAAGCTCAACGCGGTCGAGCGGCGGCGCCACGCGGCCCGCGCCGCCGGGATGCGCGAGCGCGCCGACCGGCTGACGGCGCTGTTCGCCGCCGCCCGGCCCGGCGCCGTGGTGATCGTGACCCAGGTGTGGGCGATGGAGTGGGTCTCCCTCGCCGACACCAAGGGCCTCGTCGTCATCGGCA
>NZ_JAPSIW010001070.1 GCF_031178505.1 Streptomyces sp.
CGGCCCTTCCTGGGCCGACTCCTGGACGCCTCTCTGTACGTGTCCTCCCGTGTTCGGGTCAGTCGCTCCGTACCGCCGCCGTCGAGCCCCGTACGACCAGCTCCGGCTGGAAGACGTACTCGGTGCGCTGCACCGGACTTCCGCCGATCTCCTCGAGGAGCGCGCCCACCGCGGCCGCCGCCATCGCCTGCACGGGCTGGCGCACGGTGGTCAGCGGCGGGTCGGTGAACGCGATGAGCTGCGAGTCGTCGAAGCCGACGACCGAGACGTCACGCGGAACGTCCAGTCCCCTCCCCCGGGCGGCGCGCACGACGCCCAGGGCCATCAGGTCGCTGCCGCAGACGATGCCGGTGCACCCGGCGTCCAGCAGGGCGCCCGCCGCCACCTGGCCGCCCTCGACGCTGAACAGGGTGGAGCAGACGAGCCCTTCGGCCTCCGCCCGGTCCATGCCGAGCAGCGAGATGGCCGTCTCCACGAACCCGTCCCGCTTCCGCCGGGAGGGGACGTACCGCTGCGGGCCGATCGCCAGGCCGACCCGGCGGTGGCCGAGGTCGGCGAGGTGGCCCACGGCCATGCGTACGGCAGCGTTGTCATCAGGCGAGACGAACGGTGCACTGATGCGCTCGTTGTAGCCGTTGATCAGGACGAACGGCACACCGCGCTCGGTGAGCGCGGCGTACCGGGCCGGGTCGGCCGAGGTGTCGGCGTGCAGCCCGGAGAGGAAGACGATGCCGCCGACGCCCCGCTCCACGAGCTGTTCGACGAGCTCGTCCTCGGTCGCCCCGCCCGGGAGCTGGGTGCAGAGCACGGGGGTGTAGCCGTGTCCGGCCAGCACCTGTTCCACGGACTGCGCGAACGCCGGGAAGATCGGGTTGGTGAGTTCGGGCGTCACCAGGCCGATCAGTCCGGCGCTGCGCTGCCGCAGCCGTACGGGCCGTTCGTAGCCCAGGATGTCGAGCGCCGCGAGCACCCGCTGGCGCGTGGTGTCCGCGACGCCCTGCTTCCCGTTCAGGACCCGGCTGACCGTCGCCTCGCTGACCGCCGCCTGGCCGGCGATGTCGGAGAGGCGGGGCGCTGCCGTGGTCCTGGGTGCGGGCAGTGTCACACCGTCCACCACACCGTGGTGTCGGCGGGCAGGACGGCCTCGGCGCCGTCGACGCTGACCGGGGAGCTGGCGAGCAGCACCCGGCCGCGGGCGGCGATGCGGACCGGGGCGCCGGTGGTGTTGACGGTGCAGACGAAGCCGGGGCGGGCGAGGACGAGGACGCCCTCGGGGCCGTCCAGCCACTCCACCTCGGAGCCCGCGCCGAGGCCCGGGTGCTCGCGGCGGGCGGCGATCGCGGTCCGGTACAGCTCCAGGGTGGAGCCCTCCACACCGGTCTGCGCCTCCACGGAGAGCTCGCCCCAGCCGGCGGGCTGCGGGAGCCAGCTGCCGCCTTCGCCGAAGCCGTAACTCGTTCCCTCGCGGTTCCACGGGATCGGGACGCGGCAGCCGTCGCGGAAGCCGTCC
>NZ_JAPSIW010000411.1 GCF_031178505.1 Streptomyces sp.
TGGGTGAGGCGGCCCGCGCCTCGACCGCTCAGTGAGCGGCAAGGAAGATGGCGATGTAGTGGGCGGTGAAGGCTGCCACCGTCAGCGCGTGGAAGACCTCGTGGAAGCCGAACCAGCGGGGTGAGGGGTTGGGGCGCTGGAGGGCGTAGACGACCGCGCCCGCGCTGTAGAGAAGCCCGCCGGTCACGATCAGGGAGACCACGGCCACCCCGCCGCTGTGCAGGAAGTCGGGCAGGTATCGCACGGGCGCCCAGCCCAGAGCCAGGTAGCAGGGGGTGTACAGCCAGCGGGGAGCTCCGACCCACAGGACGCGGAAGGCGATGCCGACCATCGCGCCCGTCCACACGATCCACAGCAGGACGGACCACTGGTCCGGGGAAAGCAGGATCACCGCGAGCGGCGTACACGTGCCGGCGATGATCAGGAAGATGTTGGCGTGGTCGAGGCGACGCAGAACGGCCTCACCGAGTGGTCCCCAGGTGCCGAGGTGGTAGACGGCGCTGGTCCCGAACAGCAGCCAGGCAGCGACGGAATACACGGTGCAGGCCCATACGGCCTGCGGTGTCCCTGCCAGGCAGATGAGGACGATGCCCGCTGCCAGCGACATGGGGACCATGCCGGCGTGAAGCCAGCCGCGCAGCCTCGGCTTGATCGGGTCCACCAGATCGGCTGCCCGCTCGACCAGGTCGGCCACCGGGCGGGAATCATCGGCGGCCCCGTCGCCTTGCGATCCCGAGGAAAGGCCGGCACCGCGGGCTTGGGCGTCTTCTCGGGGCACTGCTTCCCCTCCCGGAGCGGACTGCTGGGTATCACGGGCAACCACCTGCACATGTTAGGAGCCTGACCGTGACGGGAGCCCCAGAGGTCCGCCTGATCGCACGTAGCCGTCGCCCCGCGGGACGGCTTCGAGGACACTTGTGAATGTGCTCCGATCCCCGCGGAGTGATTCCGGAACCCTGTGTGCGGGACGGTCCGCATGCGGGTGGTGACTTCCGATATGGGACAGCCCTACCGTGGAAGACAGGGAACGGACCCGGGGTTGGTGCCATGCCGGTCGGCCTCGGAGACCCGAACCTGGCCGCCACATCGGCCGGCATGGCATCGCGGTCCGTAGACACCGGGCGCATCGGGGACGCCTTCGCACACTGACTCCGACCAGCGGCGCCCATCCCGGCCGGCGGTGCGCTGTTCAGTGGGGTCCGGCACATGGAGGTGCCAGCCATGGAGCGCAGTCAGGACAGTCCGGCTCAGCCCAGGTCGCGGGGGCGGCGGGTGGCCGACAGTCGTGCGGTGGAGGTCGCGTCCAGGGTCGGGCTCTGCGCCCGGGGAGTGATCTACGTGCTGGTGGGGATTCTGGCCGTGCGGATCGGCCTCGGCAGCGACAGCGGCCAGGAGGCCGACCGGTCGGGCGCGGTGGGGACCCTCGGCGAGCAGCCGTTCGGCCGGGCTCTGCTGTGGGCGCTGGTGGTGGGGCTGGCGGCGATGGCGCTGTGGCGGCTGGCCGAGGCGGCGTTCGGGCAGACGGTGGAGGGCGGCGACAAGTGGAGCCGGCGTCTGGGCTCCTTGGGCATGGCGGTGTTCTACGCGGTGATCTGCATCGGCGTGGCGCAGACGGCGCTGGTCGGCGGATCCGCCGGGGGCCGCCCCGGTGACGAGACGTCGAAGGACTACACCGCCAGGGTGCTGGACTGGCCGGGCGGCCGGGTGATCGTCGGCGTGCTCGGGGTCGTCCTGATCGTCGTGGGTGCGGTGATCCTGGTGCGCGGCCTGATGCGGAAGTTCGAGAAGGATCTCCGGACGGAGGAGATGCGCCCGGCGACGCGGCGGGTCGTCGCGTTCCTGGGCATCGTCGGCGGCGCGGCGTGCGGCGTGGTCGCGGCCGGGGCCGGCCTGTCCGTCCTGCTCGCCGCCGTGCGGTACGACCCCGATCAGGCCAAGGGTCTTGACGAGACCTTGCGCTCGTTCGCCACCACGCCCGCAGGACCTGCCCTGCTGATCGCCGCCGCCGTGGGCCTCCTGCTGTTCGGCCTGTACTCGTTCTGCGAAGCCCGCTGGCGCAAGGCCGCCGAGCACGGGACTCCGGCGGAACGGCCGACCGGGGCCGCGGGCCCGGGGACACGTCCCGGTGCGCCCTAGCAAGGGGAACTCGTCCGGCGGCGCGGGCCGTTCCGGGCGACGGTGCAGAGCGGCTCGGCCCGCGCGTCGGTCCCGCCCTCCCTGACCGAGAAGGGGCGTTTCCCCAGGTCAGACTTCTCATGACCGGCGCCGCGTCGGTGATTCCCGAGCTTATGGCGCGGGTTCGATTCCCGTCATCCGCTCTTCACGCGAAGCCCCGGGGCAGCGACCTGGGGCTTCGTCGCTGCCGATCGAGTGCCTGGTGGCGCATCAGGCCGGGGCCGCGCTCCGCTCGGGCGTCGCGGCAGGCGTGAAGACGCGGTCCAGGTGGTAGCGGAGCACCGCGATCGCCGACTGCGGGGTCCGCTGGCCCACGAGGACGCTGGTGCCCAGGGTCGCCGCCATCGCGAGCAGGCTGATCGCCTCCGTGCGCGCGTCGGCGTCCCGGTCGGCCAGACCGGTCTCCTGCGCCCGCTCGAGGAGGGCGGTCAGGGCGTTCTCCGCGGCGTCGGGCTGGTCGACGAAGGGCTGTGCGGCCAGCGCCTCGTCGGTCACCGAGAGGATCGCGTAGGAGCTGTAGAGCAGATGGAACGTGCGGCTCTCCTCGTCGGTCGGCAGTGAGGCCAGCAGCAGCGCCTCCACCGTGGCGCGCGGGCCCGGGTCCGGGCCGGCGGCGGCCACGCGGGCCCCCACCCTCGCGGTGAAGCGGTCGGTCAGGTGCCGGAGGCCGTAGAAGAGCAGCTTCTCCTTGGTCTCGAAGTAGTACTGCACGAGCCGGAGCGACACACCGGCCTCCGCCGCCACGTCGCGCATGCCCACGGCATGCAGCCCCCGTCGTCCCGCGACCTGGATGAGCGCCTCGGCGATGTGGGCGCGCCGTTCCTCGTGATCCACACGCTTCGGCATGGTTCGGTGTCTCCGCCCGTCGTCTGGGTTCGCGCTCCACTGCCCTGCGCCTTCATGATACCGATGTATCACCTTGATGATACGGTCGTACCACGAAGAGGAAATCCTCACCGGAGGTGCCGCCGTGCCCGAGAACCCCGCCCGCGTACGCCGCGACATCGGCCGCTACGTCGACGACGCCCTGCGCGACCGCTACTTCGCCGCCGCCGACCTCCTCTACGCGAAGGGGGCACCCGCCCGCTACGAGACGGACGTGGAGACCAGCTTCGGCACCACCCACGTCTACCGGTACGGACCCTCGGACCCCGCGGCCGAATCCCGGACGCCCGTCGTCCTGATCCACGGCGCCGGCTACAGCTCGGCGATGTGGTACCCCAACACCCCCGGGCTCAGCCGGAACCGCCCCGTCTACGCCCTCGACACCCCGGGCGACGCGAACCGCAGCGTCCACCGCGAGCCCATGTGGCAGCCCGAGCGCGCCGCTCGGTGGATGGACGAGGCCCTCGACGCGCTCGGCCTCGACCGGGTCCACCTCGTCGGCTCCTCCTACGGCGGCTGGCTGGTGCTCAACCAGGCCCACCGGCGGCCCGGACGGCTCGCCTCGGTCACCGCCCTCGACCCCGGCGGCCTCGAGAAGGTCGGTCTGCGCTTCTTCGCCTGGGTCTTCGTGAGCCTGCTCGCCACCTTCGCCCCGAAGGCGCTGCGCCCCCGGTTCGCCGCGTGGCTGGACCAGCCGGTCATCGCCGTCCCCGAGATGCGCCGGTGGATCCAGCTCGGCGCCCGCGCGTACCGGATCCGCCGCCCCGCGCCGCTGCCGCTGGCCGAGGACGCGCTGCGGTCCATCCGGACCCCGCTCTACGTGATCATGGGCAAGCACAGCCTGCTCGTCCACCCCGAGCGACAGCTGGAACGCGTACCGCGCCTCGTCCCCGGAGCCCGCGCCGAGATCATCACCGCGACGGGGCACGGCCCGCAGATCGACCACCCGGACGTGGTCAACGCCAGAATGCTCGCCTTCATGGAGGACGTCGACTCCCGCGGCCCCGCCGTGGGTGACGCGTAAGGCGGGGCGGGGGAAGCGGTGCGGCCGGCGAACGCCACCCGGTCGGGAGGTGGTTCGCGCCCGAAGCACCGTCGTCCGCTCGGAGGAGCGAGGCCCCCAGGCCGGTGACCTGGGGGCCTCGCCGTTGTCCCGGATCCCTCGAGCACCGCGTGGGGCCGCTACGGCCGCGGCTCCGCGACCGCCGGGGAATCCAGCTCCGCCACGAGACGCGCGGTCGCCGGGGCGTCGATTCCGTGCGCGGCGGCGGCCCGGAGGACGGCTCCGCCGATGGCGTCGAGCTCGATCGGG
Organism: Streptomyces sp.; assembly: GCF_031178505.1. GTDB lineage: Bacteria > Actinomycetota > Actinomycetes > Streptomycetales > Streptomycetaceae > Streptomyces > Streptomyces gulbargensis. The sequence continues at coordinate 4,373 of NZ_JAPSIW010000411.1, forward strand.
CGGCCGTTCTCCGCGTCGCGCTGCATCGAGGACTTCATCGTGGCGGGGACGCGGTCGAAGAAGGAGAGCACGGACTCGGCGGTCACGGGGGCGCCCGCGGCGCGGGCCACGGCCGTGATCTCGTCGAGGACGGCGAGCAGTTCGGACCGCCGCTCGCCACGGATGACGCCCACGGGGGCCCGGTGGCGCGTGGTCAGCAGGGCGAACGGGGCGAGGAAGGAGAGCTTGTCCCAGAGCATCGCGCTCTCGTCGGTGCGCAGGTTCACGTCGACGCCGGCGCGGCGGAGGTGGGAGACGATTCCGTCGAGCGGGGCAGCCAGGTCGAGGGCGTTGAACGGACTGGTGTGCGTGATGTGTCCGGGTGACGTGCGGGCGGCCTCGACCCGGATGGTGCCGGCCACGACCCGGGCGGCCGGGTACTCCCGGCGCAGCGCCGCGACGTGGTCGATTCCGTTGAGCAGCGGGATGACGACGCCGTCGCCCACGACCTGCGGCGGAACACGGTCGAGGGCGGCGGCCAGGCTGGTCTGTTTGACGGTCACGAAGGTGACGTCGGCCGGTTCGCGCAGCACGGTGTCGGCCTCGACCGGCGTGGCGAAGTCGCCGTACCGCTCGCTCCGGACGCTCAGACCGTCACGCCGCAGCACAGCGGCGGTCTCCTCGCCGGCGAGGCAGATGACGCGGTGTCCGTCGCGGGCCAGCAGCGCGCCGATCAGGCCGCCGACCCCGCCGGGTCCGAGGATGGCCACGGTCATGGTGGTGCTGGTCATGTGCGTTCCTGTTCGTAGGGAGACCGCGCCCCTGGGCCGGCCTCGTCGCGGAGGTGTTCAGGTCGCGCCCGGCGCGAGGGCCCGTACGGGGGCGGTGCCCCGGTTCCGGCCCATGGGACGCGGGCGTCCCGTCAGCGACAGCGACGCGTTCGGGGTGGCTCCGCGTCCGGCTCCCGGGCAGGGCGACACCGGCGCGGCGGCAGGGGCCGCTTCATCGGCACCGGCCGCGTATCGGCTTCGCGCGCACGGGAGTTGATCCTTCGGGTCACGCGACGAACCTACGGACGCCGGGGGCCGTCGGTAAGGTCCAATTCCGTACTTCTGGAGTGGTCCGGCGCCCCGGTCCGTTACTTGCCGCCGGCCTCCGCCAGGGTGTGGGCGACCAGGGCGTTGGCGTGGCCGTGGCCCAGGCCGTGTTCGGTCTTCAGCCAGGTCACCAGCTCCATGTGCCTGGTCAGCGGCGAGGAACGGATGAGCTCCTTCCACTCGCCGATCGGACGGCCGTACTTCTTCTCGATGGACGGGAAGTAGCTGGCAGGACCCTTCACAGCACGGTCGGTCATGGCGGGCCTTTCCTCGCTTGAACGTGTCGCCTGTTAGGACCGGGCTCGCGAAGCGGAATGATCGGATGTCCGGTGTGCGGTGGGTCACATGGAGGCCGTACCCCTCCGGGGGTCCGGCGATCACCGTCCCGGCCCCTGCGGTCGCCCGGCGTGCGCACGGGATCACCCACCGTCGCCGCGCATTATCTGTGGCGGCCGGATGAGAAATCGGGAAGCCGCGCGGCGAGGGTTTTTGGCGTCGAAAAAGAGTAGGGCAGGAAATCCCGCGCCGGGCGCCAGGGCGTGCTACTGTCGATCTCAGTTGCAGTTGTGGTTCCCGAAACTTCGGTGTCGTATTCCGGCGGGGTAATCATCACGGCGACAAGCGCATCCGTAAAGTGCGGATGCCGAATTGCCCCACAGGAGATATGCATGACTACTGGTACCGTCAAGTGGTTCAACGCGGAAAAGGGTTTCGGCTTCATCGAGCAGGACGGTGGCGGCCCTGACGTGTTCGCCCACTACTCGAACATCGCCGCCCAGGGCTTCCGCGAGCTGCAGGAGGGCCAGAAGGTGAACTTCGACATCGCGCAGGGCCAGA
>NZ_JAPSIW010000025.1 GCF_031178505.1 Streptomyces sp.
GCGACCTCGTGGTGGGCGGGGTGTCCGCACAGGACGCACGGGCGGGGCTCGGCGAGCCGTTCGCCGTCGTCCGCGGCGGGCGCCCGTACCAGATCGCCGTCGTCCGCGGCGGGCGCCCGTACCAGATCGCCGTCGTCCGCGGCGGGCGCCCGTACCGGCGCGGGCCCTCCCGCCGGTGCGGGGTCCCGGTCCGGGGCGGGCGGCGCGGGGGCCGGTGCGGCGGGGGTGTCCAGTCTGGCGCGGAGGCCGTCGAGCAGATAGGCGTAGCGGGTGCGGGTCTCCCCGGAGGGCTCGCGGCCCGCTTCCCAGCCGGCGAGGGTGGTGGGGCTGACGCCGAGGGCACGCGCCACCTGGGCCTTGGTGAGCCGGGCGCTCTCCCGCAGCCGGATGCGTTCCCCGGGGGCGGGCAGTTCCGCCTCGGGGGCGACTGCCGCGAGAAGCGCGTCGACCGCGTCGAAGTCCGTCACTGCCGCCCTGCCTTCCCAACCCGCTCCACGCCGCCACCCTATCCAATGCCCCGTGCCGTGAAGGGTTGCGTCGGGGCCTGCCGGAAGGGGTGGCGGCGTGGAGCGGTGGAGCCCGGCGGCCGAGACCCGGACGGGACGCCCGGGGCCTCGGCGCGGACGGTGTCGACGGCGACCCGGGCCCCGGGCCGGCGGTGCCGGTCGCCGGGGAGCCGGTCGCGGGCGACGGCGGGGCGGCCGTCGCCGTGGGCGCGGACGTCGCGCCCTTGGCGAGCACGGGGGACGGCTCGCCGGGGCCGGCGCCGAGGCGGCCGGCCGGGAGGGTCGGGTCCTCGCCCGGCGCACGGGCCCTGGCCGGCAAGGTGGGGCGCCGCCGGGCCGGCCGCTCGGTCACGAGCCGGTGTGCGGCGGCCTCGACGAGGCGGTCCTCGGCGGTCCGGTCGGCGGCGCGCGCCGGCTTGCCGGGGGCGGCGGGGGACACGGAGGCGCAGGGGGTGAGGAGCAGCGCGGAGGCGGCGGTCAGGAGGGCCCGGCGGGTGGGCGGGGTGTGGTGGTGCATGGACGCCCCTACGGTCGTGCCTGGTCAGAGGGGCCGGCGGAAGTTCTTCGCCGACCCGGATGATCACTGCCCGAGGGAGGGTCCGTCATGCGGGGAGTCACCCGAAGGTGTTCCATGCGCCGTCGTGCGCGCCGTTCGGGCGCCGTGTGAGCCGACGGAAAAAGGCCGAGCCCCGGGTGGACGGGGGGTTCCAACCGGGACTCGGCGGCGTGACGCGAGGGCGGTCACCTCGAGGGGGGGACCTGGGGACCGGACCCCTTCGCAGTCACATACAGATGAACGATAAACCTTTTCCGGGTGTTCCGCGTACCGCCCGCGTCCGGTGTGAGTCACCTCACGCCTTTTCGGCGGGTCTGTCAGTCCTTCTCGGGCCGGTAGACGGTGCCCGGCTCCGCGGTGCCGGGGGCGAGCAGTTCGGGCACCGTCACGAACGTGAAGCCCCGCTTCTTGAGTTCGTCGATGATGCCGGGGACAGCGGGGACGGTGCCGTCGTAGATGTCGTGCAGGAGGATGATGCCGTCCCCGTGGGCCTGGTCGAGCACCCGCTGACGTATGAGCGCGGTGTCGGTCGTCGCGTAGTCCTTGGCGGTGATGCTCCAGAGGATCTGGGCGAGCCCCAGCTCCCGGCTGACCTCGGAGACCTTGTCGTCGGTACGGCCCTGGGGCGGGCGCATGAGGGTGGGCTTGCGGCCGGTGATCCGCTCGACGGCGTCCTGGGTGCGGGACAGCTCCTCGCGCACCTGGGCCTCGTCGAGGTCGGTGAGGATCCGGTGGGTCCAGGTGTGGTTGGCGACCTCGTGGCCCTCGTCCGCGATGCGCTTGACCACCTTGGGGTAGCGGTCCACGTGCTTCCTGCCGAGGAGGAAGAAGGTGGCGGGAACGTCCTTCTCCTTGAGGATGTCGAGAAGCCGGGGGGTGTCCTTGCCGGGGCCCGCGTCGAAGGTGAGGGCGATGCACTTCACCTTCTCGCAGTCGACGCGGCGCGCCGCCGTGCCCCCCTTGCCGTCCCCTCCGGCCTCTTCCCGCGCGTCCTCCCGCGCGTCCTGCGGCGTGACGGCGTCGACCCCGCAGCCGCCGAGCGTCAGCATCAGTGACGCCACGGCGAGAGCGGCGAGAGCGCCCCTGCGACGGCCCGTCCTGGATCGGAACATGTGGTACCCGCTTTCCCCGGTGATGGCTTCGCCGGCGGCTGCCCACCGCCTGGTCAGGGCGGTGCCGTCCGGCCGCTCCCGGCACTCTACACACGGTGTATACCGGGGGCACCGGCGGGGTCGCGGAGGGCGTGCGAGGCGCCGTGGGGATGCGCGGGGTCGAGGTCCGGCCCATGAGGCACGCGGGTCGGGGAGGCGCGCGGGCCGGGGCGTGCGGGACGTGCGGACGCGGGCGTGGAGGAACCCGGGCGGGGCCCGTCCGCTCCGCCCGGGGACCGGGGCGCCTTCCGCTCAGCGGGAGGCGAGCAGGAGTCTGGCCTCGGTCTCCTGGTCTCCGGAGACCGACTGCAGGGACTGGATGTCGAAGCCTTCGGCGAGGACCTTCTCGACCTCGCCGACGGCGTGGTAGCCGCCGGTGAGGACCGCCCCCACCTTGTCCGTGAGCTGTGGAGGCCGTACCTCCTGGCGCCGGCCGCCCGCCGTGTCGAAGGTGGCGGTCCAGACGGTGGGGGCGGGTCCGGCCGCGTCGGCGGAGCCGGGAACCGTCACGTCCTCGAGCTGGTAGAAGCGGTCGAGGACGTCCAGGACGGCCTTGGCGTCCTCCCGGCAGCAGTCGCTCAGCTGCACGGTGACGTCGGTGTCGATGTGCAAGTCGTACACGGTCGCTCATCTCCTCGTGTCCCGAGGTCGCTCGTCGTGCCACGCGCCGGTCGGGGCACGTATCCAGCATCCCCCCTGACGCCCGGTCCCGCGATGTCCGGTGACCGTTTCAGCCGGTACCGGTGATCCGCTCGACGGTGTCGGCCTCGGCCGCCGACTTGTCGGGACGGTGACGGACGACCCGCGCGAAGCGGAGCGTGATGCCCGCCGGATAGCGGGTGGACCGCTGCAGTCCGTCGTACGCGATCTCCACGACGAGCTCGGGCCGCACCCGCACGGTGAAGCCGTCGTCGGAGACGGCGAGTTCCCGCAGCCGCTCCGTCTGCCAGCGCAGCATCTCGTCGGTGAGCCCCTTGAACGTCTTCCCCAGCATGACGAAGCCGCCGTCCGCGTCGCGGGCACCGAGGTGGAGGTTGGACAGTGTTCCGGTCCTGCGCCCGTGGCCTCGTTCGGCGGCGAGGACGACGAGGTCGACGGTGTGGACGGGCTTCACCTTCAGCCAGGCCCGGCCGCGCCGCCCCGCCACGTAGGGGGCGTCGAGCCCTTTGACGAGGACGCCCTCGTGCCCGCGGTCGAGCGTCTCGGTGGAGAACCGTTCGGCCGCCTCGATCTGTGCGGGGTCGTCGGGGTCCGTGACCAGGATCCGCCGGACCCGCCGGACCTCTGGCAGGAGCCGGCTGAGAACGGCGTGCCGTTCACGGCCGGGCCGGTCGATCAGGGACTCGCCGTCCACGGCGAGGACGTCGAAGAAGACCGGCGTGAGGGGCAGCGCGGCGTGAGCGGTGGCCACGTCGGTACGGGAACCGACGCGGGCGGCGGTGACCTGGAACGGAAGCGGGCGGCCGGTGGCCGGATCCAGGGCGAGCACCTCCCCGTCGAGGACGAACGCGTCGGCCGGAACGGACCTGGCCGCCTCGACCACCTCGGGGAGCCGGTCGGTGATGTCGTCGAGCGAACGGGTGTGGACGCGGACCTCCTCCCCGAGCCGGTGCACCTGGACACGGACGCCGTCGAGCTTCTCCTCGACGGCGCAGGGGCCGAGCGCCGCGATCGCCGCGGCGACGGTGCCCGCGCTGTGGGCCAGCATGGGCTGGACGGGGCTGCCGACCCGCAAAGTGAACCGGGCGAGGGCTTCCGCTCCCTCGGCGAGCACGGCCTGGGCGACGAGCGGCAGGGCACCCGCGAGCATGACGGCACGCCGCAACTCGGTCGCCGGCACTCCGGCCGCCTTCGCCACCCCTTCCAGAGCGATGGCGTCGAGGGCGCCCTGGCGGACCTCTCCGGAGAGGAGCCGCAGCAGCAGCTGCTGCTCGTCCAGGGTGGCGGCGGCGAAGAGGGCGCGAAGACGGCGGGTCCGCTCGGCCTGCGACCCCGCTCCCCCGACGGCCGCGAGCCCGGTCATCGCCCGGTCCACCTCTTCGAGCGTGAGCGTGGGTTCCGCCGCGGGCGGGACGGAAGGCGGAGCGACTTCCTTGAGGGTGCTCCACCCGACGCCGATCCGTCCCTGCGGGAGCCGGCCCGACAGGTAGGCGATGACGAGCGGGCTCTCCTCAGGGCCGGCCTCGGCGAAGAGGCCCGCGAGCAGAGCCGTCTTCCGCGACCGCGCGGACGCGGCCGTCACCTCCTGGGAGACCTCGGCGACACGGGCGAGCAGCATGCGCCCATCCTGCCCGCGCCGCACCCGTGCCGCACCCCGACCGGCGGACACCGCGGCGGCCGGTGAGGTGCGCGCTCCCCCGGGGCCGTCACTCCGGTCCCGGTCGCGGGTTTCGCTGTCAGGGCCAGGCCGAGGGCCGCCCCCAACCCCGCTCTCCCGCCCGGGCCCTCGGCCCCCGGCGGCGCAGCAGTTCACGCAACCGGTTTCCGGCCCGGCGTCCCGGCGGGCGGGTGCGGTCGCTCCGGCGACCCGCCGGCGACGACGCGGGAGGAGGTGCGGCTCCTGACAGGGCCATCGCCCGGTCGGGTTCACGCGTGGCCCCGGGCGGAGGCACGGTCCGGGGGACGGCGCGCGGGACGAGCCGCCTCGGAGGCGCCGTCAGTACCCGATCGGTCGCCGCCCACGGCAGGGACTCCGCCGGGAGCGGATCGGGCGGGCTCGCCCTCAAGGGCACCGGCGAGGGCATCGGCCCGGGCGGGGCGAGGCCTGTGAGGGGAGCGGCGGCACGGGCCTCCGCCAGGGCGTCGGTCAGGGCGCCGCGGAGCCACAGGATCTCGTCCGCCTCGTCGGCGAGGGACAGGTGCCGCACGATCTCGCGGGTGGCCGGGGAGGCGGGGAGACCGGCAGTGGGCGGGGGCGGGCGCAGCCGGTCCAGGTGGGAGCGCTCGTACGGGTCGGCGACGAGCACGGGCAGCTCGTCCGGGTCGAGCAGCGAGGTGACGGCGGCGGCCCGCCCCCACGCGTCGGTGGTGGTCCGCAGGAGGAGGGAGAGCCGCCGGGACCGCCAGTTCCTCGCGCGGCTGTCCTGGCCCGCCGCCAGCCGCTCACGGACGTCCGGCGGCAGCCGTCCGGTGAGCAGCTCCGGGTGGGCGCGGGCGAACTCGCCCACTTCGCCCGCCAGATAGAGCCACACCACGGCCCGGTAGCGGTTCAGGTAGAAGCGCACCGGACTCAGGTGCCCGGTCCTGGCCAGCTTGGTGAACCGCTCGGGTGTGACCGACAGGATGGTGGCGGCCTCCCTCGTCCCCACCGCCCGGACGCGCTCCCGCAGGCCGCCCGGGAAGTCCGGGGCGCCTTTCAGCCGGTCGAGCTCGCTCACCTCGACCCTCCCGCGCTCCGGAGGCCCGGCCCCGACCGCCGCCCCGCCGCCAGCACGGAGACCCGCTCCCGTACCGGAGGCGGCGCCCGGCGCCACCGTCCGTACCAGGCCCAGTTGCGCCGCGAGGCGGAACTCGTCGCGCCTCAGCTCCAGGTGCCGTGCGGCCTGTGCCGCCGTCACGGTGCGGCTACCGCTCTCGTCGCCGGCCATCGTCCCGGTCCTCCCCCGTGCGTCCGTATGTCTCGGTGGAGGGATCCGGGCCCGATCGGCCCTTCGACCCTCCACCAGAACAGTAACGCAGAGTGACGACACCGGGACATCCTGTGGACGGCCGCCTGTGGACAACCGCCCGGTGGTGAACCGCCCGTGCCGGTCAGAAGAGGTCGTCGTCCAGCCCGCCGGGATGGCGGGCGGCCACGCCGAGGTGCTCACCGACGCGGTTGACCAGGAGCGTCATCTCGTACGCCACCTGGCCGACATCCGCCTCGGCGGCGCTCAGCACGCAGAGGCAGCTGCCCTCGCCCGCCGCCGTCACGAACAGCAGCGCGTCGTCGAACTCCACCATCGTCTGCCGGGCCCGCCCGGCCTTGAAGTGCCGGCCCGCCCCGCGGGCGAGGCTGTGGAGTCCGGAGGACACGGCCGCGAGGTGCTCGGCGTCCTCCCTCGGGAGTTCACTGCTCGCGCCCGTCACCAGGCCGTCGTTGGACAGCACGAGCGCGTGCCGTATGGAGCCGACCCGCTGGGTCAGGTCGTCCAGGAGCCAGTCCAGTTCCTTGTCCAGCGCCATGTTGGTCCTCCCCCTCGATGGTGCGTCCCCCGACGGCCGTCGACCAAAAGCCCCGTGCTCCGTGCCGTGTGCGGCGTGTCGCCGTACCGTCGCGGTCCGCGTGTCGCGGCAAGCCTTACGCACTGTCGTGGACAGGGCAAGCATCCGGTCGGCGCGCGCCACGCGGACGCGGGGGCCGCCGGCTCAACCGGCGCTGTTGAGGAGCCGCGCGGTGTAGGTCCGCCCCGCGTGTTCGACGAGCCGGACCAGCACCTCCTTCCCGGAGTCCCGGTCACGGGCGTCGCACAGCACCACGGGGGTGCCCGGATCCAGGTCGAGCGCGCGGGAGACGTCGTGCGCGCCGTACGCGCGGGCGCCCGCGAAGCAGTTGACGGCCACGACGAAGGGGATCTCGCGGTGCTCGAAGTAGTCGACCGCCGGGAAACAGTGCTCCAGGCGCCGGGTGTCCGCGAGGACGACGGCCCCCAGGGCCCCCTGGGAGAGTTCGTCCCAGAGGAACCAGAAGCGGTCCTGGCCCGGGGTCCCGAAGAGGTAGAGGGAGAGGCCGGAGCGGATGGTGATGCGGCCGAAGTCCATGGCGACGGTCGTGGTGCTCTTGCGGTCCACTCCCCCGGTGTCGTCGACGAGTTCCCCGGCCCGGCTGAGCCGCTCCTCCGTGCGGAGCGGCCGGATCTCGCTCACCGCGCCCACCAGCGTGGTCTTTCCGACGCCGAAGCCTCCGGCGACCAGGATCTTCAGGGCGAGAGCGGTGGTGTCGGCGCTGCCGTCGCCGGTGCTCTCAGAGCGCTCGTAGGCCATCGATGACTTCTCTCAGGATGCGTTCGTCGGGGAGCTGCGCGGGAGGTACGGGCCTGCTGACGCGGACGAAGCCCGACTCGAGGAGGTCGCCGAGGAGGACCCGGACGACGCCGACGGGCAGATCGGCGTCGGCGGCGAGCTCGGCGACGGACTGGGTCTCGGCCCGGCAGCGGGCGAGCAGGGACCGGTGTTCGGGGCCGAGGAGGGACTCCTCGGCGGGGCCGGGAGGGTCGTCGTCGACGACGACCAGCGCGATGAGGTCGAACCGTACGTTGCTGGGTCCCGGTTTGGTCCGGCCCCCGGTCATCGCGTACGGGCGGACGAGCGGGCCCGCCTCGGAGTCGTACCAGTGGCCGCCCGGGGCGGCGGTGCCCTCGCCCGGCCTGTCGGCGCCGGGCGTGTCCTCGCCGGTGATGTCCTCGTTCATGGGGTCTCCGCCCAGCCGGCGGCGGGTGGTGCCGCGGTGACCCGCGGCGGGGTGTGGAGGTGCTCGCCGACGCGTTTGACGAGGCGGGCCATCTCGTAGGCGACGAGGCCGATGTCGGCGCGCGCGGAGCTGAGGACGGCGAGGCAGGAGCCGTCGCCCGCCGCGGCGACGAAGAGGAAGCCGTCGTCCATCTCGACCATGGTCTGCCGGACGCCGCCGGTCCCGAAGTGGCGTCCGGCGCCCTTGGCGAGGCTGTGGAAGCCGGAGGCGATGGCGGCCAGATGCTCGGCGTCCTCCCTGCTGAGCCCGCTGGAGGTGCCGACGGCCAGGCCGTCGCCGGAGAGGACCACGGTGTGGTGGACCTCCCTGACACGCGTGACCAGGTCGTCGAGGAGCCAGTCGAGTTCGCCGGAGCGGTGGGGGGTGGCGGTCGTCTGATGGTCGATCATGCGTCGTCTCCTTCGGGTCGCGCGGATCGCGATGGGAGGGCGGAGGCGCTGCCGGTCTCCCGGCCGTCCGGCCGGCCGTGGCCCGCCGGGGTGTCGAGGTCAGGGGCGAGGCCGTCGCTCGGGGTGGAATCCGTGCTTCCGTGCACGCCGGAGGTGACACCCGCGTACGGGGCGGAGGCCGGGCCCGCGTACGGGGCGGGGGCCGTGGCCCGGTACGGGTCGGAGTACCGGTTCACGTACGCGTCGCGGTCCGGGCCCTCGTACGGGTCGGGGTCCGGGCTTCCGTGCGGGTCGGGACGGGCGCCCAGGGAGCGGCTGCCCGGGGAGGTGCCGCCGCGCCGCCAGCCGTCGTGGTAGGCGGTCATCCGCTCCCTGACCTGTTCCGGTGTGCGTTCGAGCGCCACCGCCGCCGGGGGTACGGGCGGAGCGGCCGGGGCCGGGGCCTCCCGCAGCTGCGGGACGAGGCTCGCCTGCCGTACGCGTCGGGGCAGTTCCGTTTCCGCGTCGGTGGGAGCCACCGCGGCGGGCGGGCGTTCCGGGGGCGTCGTGACGGAGCAGCCGGGCCGGCGCAGGGCCGTGACCCCGGCCGTGGCGTTCGGCGGGGCGGGGCGCGGGGAGGTGGGCTCCGCTGCGGGCGGTGCGGGGACGGCGGCGGGCCGCGGCAGGGCCCTGGGGCCCGTCCGGGGCGGTGTGGCGTCGGACGGGCCGACGGGCGGTGCAGGGTCCTGCGCACGGGCGAAGCGGCGCGCCTCGGCGCGGCGTGCCTCCCCCTGTTCGTGTGCGGCGTGCCGGGCCTGCCCCGTACCACCGCCCGGCTCTCCGGCCCCTCCGCGGTCCGTCCGCCGGCCGGCGCGGAGGCCGGCGGGTCCCTCCGGTCCCGGGGCGGGCTCGCCGGCGGCTCGGGTGGCGTCGGTGCGCCGGGCGTCGTCGCCCTCGGGCGGGGCGCTCTGGAGCAGGTCCGTGGGGAGCAGGACGACGGCCGTGGTGCCGCCGTAGGGCGAGGTCCGCAGGTGGACCCTGATGTCGTGCCGGGCGGAGAGGCGGCTGACGACGAACAGGCCGAGCCGGTCGCTGTCGAAGAGGTCGAGCGCCTCCGCCCGGGCGATGCGGGCGTTGGCCTCGGCGAGGGACGCGCCGCCCATGCCGAGTCCCCGGTCCTCGATCTCCAGGGCGTAACCGTTGCCGACGGGTTCGCCGCTGACGCGGACCTTGGTGTGCGGCGGGGAGAACTGGGTGGCGTTCTCGATGAGTTCGGCGAGGAGGTGGGTGAGGTCGGCGACGGCGCCGCCGACGACTGCCGTCTCGGGCAGCCGGCGCACCTCCACGCGCGCGTAGTCCTCGATTTCGGAGACGGCGGCGCGGACGACGTCGGTGAGCGGAACCGGCACGCGCCAGGCGCGGCCGGGCGCGGCGCCGGACAGGATGATCAGGCTCTCGGCGTGGCGGCGCATGCGGGTGGTGAGGTGGTCGAGCCGGAACAGGTCGCCGAGTTCGTTCGGATCGTCGACGCGTCGTTCCATGCTGTCGAGGAGGTTCAGCTGGCGGTGGACGAGGACCTGGCTGCGGCGGGCGAGGTTCACGAACACGCCGGAGATGCCGTCGGCGAGTTCGGCGCGTTCCACGGCGGCTTCGAGGGCCGCGCGGTGGACGGTGGTGAGGGCCTCGTGGACCTGGCCCACCTCGTCCGGGGAGTCCGGCCCGGCGGGTGCCTCGGACCTGATGTCGATCTCCTCGCCGGCGCGCAGCCGGCGCATCGCGGCGGGGAGTTCGCGCCGGGCGATGCGAAGGGCGGTGTTGCGAAGACTGACGAGCTCCACGACGAGGCCGCGGCCGACGCGGACGGAGATGACGAGGGAGGAGGCGACGGCCACGAGACCGAGGACGACGGCCGCTCCGCCCGTGGTGAGGGCTCCTCCGGCGATCGGATCGGTGCCGTCGGCCGCGGCGGCGCGCGCGTCGGACTCCACGGCGGCGAGACCGCCGCGTACGGCCGTCACGGCCGCGTCCCATTCGGCGGCGGGGACCGCCGGGGCGGCCGGGCGGCCCGGGGCGGCGGCGAGGATCCGGTCCTCGGCCCGGGTCAGTGCGGCGAGTTCGCCCCCGGCGGCGAACCGCTCCCAGGCGGCCCTCTCGGCGGCGGGCAGATCGGTGGTGGCCGAGGCCGTGAGGGTACGGCGGGTCTCGGCGGCGCCCGCGAAGGCACGGAGGTGTTCGGGGGCGATGCGGCCGGTGAGCCGCGCCGCGCCGAGGAGCGTGTCCTCGCGGGCCAGCATCTCCCCGGCCCGGCCGAGCTCCAGGAGCACGCGGGCCTGCGTGCCCTGCCGGGCGTCCTGCATGCCGGTGAGGGCGCCGTGGACGGCGAACGCGGCGGAGACGGCGTCGGTGTAGGCCGTGTGCACCTGGTCCGCGTCCGCGCGGCCGGCGACGGCGGCGGCGCGGAGACGGGTGAGGCCCTCGACCGAGCCGACGAATCCGTTCACCCGGGCGGCGAGGTCGCCGGGGAGGTGGCCGGTGTCGGCGACGGTGTGGGTGGCGTCGAGCCGGAGGCGGTCGACGGCTTCGTCCGTGTGCCGGATCCGCTCCCCGAGGGCGGCGGCCCGCGCGGCCGCGGGGGCGGTCGCCTGGTGGACGGCGGCGCGCCGTTCCGTCTGGAGCGCGGTCAGGGCGGCGGTCACCGGTTCACGGATCTCGGCGTCGAGCCGCTGGAGGCGGCGGAGGTGGGCGACGTCCTGGGCGGTGGTGACGGTGGCGAAGCCCCACAGTGCGAGGAGCGAGACGACCGGGACCATGAGGAGCGAGACGATCTTGGCCCGGACGGTACGGGGCCGCAGGCGCCGGAGCCGTGTGGCGCGCGGTCGGGCGACGGGGTCGGGGCCGGCGGAGGACTCCGTGGAAGCCGGGCCTCCGGAGGGCCGGCCGCGTGGTTCCCCGGCGGGCGGCCCGGCGTGAGCGCGCCGCCCGCGCGCGGCCGCCGCCGGCGGTACGGGCGGTGCCGCCCCGGCGTCCTGGGGTGTGCGCGGAGTTCGCATGGCCTCCTCGTTCCGGCTGGTTCTGATCGGTCGGTCGTGGGGTGGGTGGGGGTGAGGGGATGGTCCTGGCCCCCGGCGTGCGGGTCCTCGCGGCCCGGCGGCCGGGGGCGCGGTGCCGGCGCGGGATGCGGGCCGGGATCCGGGGTGAGGCCCTCAGGGACGAAGTGGTCCGGTCCCCGGGGGTGGACGGCGCTCCCGCTGCTGCCCGGTCATGGGTCAGGACCCGCCGGGGACGCCCGCGGTCTTCACCGTGCCGCCACGGGTGCGGAAGCCGGGCGGGGCGACGTCCACGGCGCGTTCGTCCGGTTCCGTGAGGAGTCCGGCGGAGGCGTACGCCGCCCGCTCGGCGGCCGTCGGGGAGAGCGCCACGAACGCGGAGGTGATGAAGAGGTAGGAGCCGAGGCCCACGGCGAGCGGGAAGATGAACTGCATGACCGTGACACCCGCCAGCGGAGCCGTGGACGGCACGACGTCGACCCGTACCGCGAGCATGCCGGTGTAGTGCATGCTCGTGACGGCCGCTCCCATCACCAGCGAGGCGGCGACTCCGGCCACCGGCGCGTGGACGTTGAGGGCCGCCCAGAGGGCCGCCGTGGCGGCGACGACCGCGATGAGGACCGACAGGGCCACGTACAGCGGGTCGTACGTGATCCGGCCGTGGAGGTGAAGTGCCGCCATGCCCATGTAGTGCATGCTCGCCACCCCGACCCCGGTGGTCGCGCCACCGATCAGGAGCGCACGCATGCGGTCGCGTCCGTAACCGACGGCGAAGACGCCGACGCCCACGACCCCGACGGCCACGAGCAGGCTGAGGAGGGTGAGGGGGACGTCGAAGCGGATGTCGGTGCCCGTGACGCCGAAACCGAGCATCGCGACGAAGTGCATCGTCCAGATGCCGGTGCCGATGGCGGACGCGGCGGTGATGAGCCAGTTCCGCCGGGACCGGCCGGTCGCGTCGAGGGCGCGGACGGTGCAGCGCAGGCCGAGGGCCGCGCCGGTGCAGGCCATCGCGTACGACAGCACAGGTGTCAGCCAGCCGAAGGTGGCGTGGTCCAGGTGTCCCATGGCCTCGGGACGCTAGTGCGCACAAGGGGGCGCACTAGGGGCGCATTTCGAAAGCTGCTGGAATATGACAGAGAGATGATCCCGAACGATCACACCGCGCTCGAACGTGCGCACCGATGGTTCACTCCTCCGAGTGGGCCATCATGACGTCATGAGCGACGACCCCACACATGTCCGATCCTTTTTCGGTGTCCGCGCGGCCGGATGGGACAGCCGTTTCCCCGACGACGGTCCGGCCTACGCCGCGGCCGTCGCGGGGCTCGGACTGCGCCCCGGTCACGTGGTGCTCGACGCCGGCTGCGGGACCGGCCGCGCCCTGCCGCCCCTGCGCGCCGCTGTCGGTCCGGGGGGAACGGTGATCGGGGCGGACCTCACGCCGGAGATGCTCGACCAGGCGGAACGGGCCGGGCGCGGCGGGCCCGGCGGCCCGGCCACCCTCCTCCTCACCGATGTGGCGCGCCTGCCGCTGCGTGACGGGGCGCTCGACGCGGTCTTCGGCGCCGGTCTGCTCTCACACCTGGCCGACCCCGCCGCCGACCTGCGCGAACTCGCCCGGGTGGTACGGGCCGGAGGCCGGCTCGCGCTGTTCCACCCGGTCGGACGCGCCGCCCTCGCGGCCCGTCACGGCCGCCGGATCACCCCGGACGACCTCCGGGCCGAACCCCGGCTGCGCCCCCTGCTCGCCGCCGCGGGCTGGCGCCTCACGGAGTACGTGGACGAGGACGAGCGGTACCTGGCCCTCGCCGTCCGTGAGGGCCAGGGGCGCCCGGGGACGGCAGGATGACATCGAGGGCGGGCCGAGGCAGGAGGGGCCTTCGCCGGACACCGGGTCCCGCGGACAGGGGCGTCTGCCCGGCGAACGGCCCACTTCGCCCTACGGTGCCGGAACCCTGGCGGCGGGTACCTCCTCACACCGCCCGGAACCCCGCCGGAAGGCGTCGGACACCGCTCCCGCCAGGGGGGTGCCGGGCTCGACGGTCTCCTCCGCCCGGCAGGGGCGCGGGCTCGACAACGCCCCCTTCTGTACCGGCACTTCGCCACCTACCGTGGAAGTGCCGGGCAGTCGTGCCCGGGGAAAGGCGGCAGGTCGTGGCAGGAATACAGGAACGACTGCTCCCGGAGCGGCTCCGCCGGCTCCTTCCCTCCGCGCGGCGGGCCGCGGACCCGTCCCGTCCGGCGCCCGCGCCCCGTGCCCGGCAGGGGCACAACCTGTTCGAGGCGGCGGCCGAGTACGTGGCGGCGTGCGCCGAGGACGATCAGGCGCGGGCGGAGGAGGCCGCCGGCCGGGTCTCACCGGGTGCGCTCTCCTTCGGGGTGAACGAGCTGGCCTGCCGGGCGGTCATCGCGCTCGCCCGGGAACGGAACGAATCGCCCGGGACGGTGGCCCGCTCGCTCCTCGGGCTGCGGGAGGGATGAGGGGCTGCTCGAAAACCCCGGAGCATCACCGTCCGCCCGGATGATCTTCGCCGCCGCGCGGGACGGGTCCCGCCTGTCGCCCGAGACCTCTCGACGCGCGGGTTACTCACTGGTTAAGGTGCGCCGACGAGCCGAGGGGAGGCCACCGTGGCCGGGACGGAACCGACCGCCGACGCGGTCGCCGAGGCGGACGCCGACGCGCTGTTCGTGCTGACCGCGGCGCTGCTCACGCCCGCGCGATTCCCGAGCGTCCTGGGCGACGACTACCCGGCCGCCTGTGCGGCACTCGGCCTGGAGCCGTACCAGGAGGGGTACGGGCTCGTCCTCGGCCAGGACGGGCTCGGCGCGCGGTGGACGGTGGTCGTGGAGGACGTGTCGCTGGTCGCGACGGCCATCTCCGCGTGGGACTGCGGCATGCCCTACGACCTCTCCCCCGACGGGGATTCCGTGGTGGCCGGGCTTCCCGGCTGGCCCCTGGCGGTCGTCTCCCGCGCCCCGGGGGTTCCCGCGCCGCACGACCCGGAACCGGAGGCGGGCGATCCGCCGCCGCTGGTCCCGCCGTCCGGTGACGCGTGGGGACCTGCCCAGCGGCGGCTGGGAGCCGACGAGGTGGCGCTGCGGTGGGCGGACTGGCGGGCCGGCGTCGCCACGGCCTTCGGTGCGGGCGCGGAGGACGGTCCTCGCACCGGCCCGGAGACGGGCGGCCCGGAGACGGTCCCGGGCGCGGGCGGTACGGCACAGGGCGGTACGCGGGACGGTGGCGGTCCCGCGCAGGACCGTGCGGCCCGGGCGGGCACCGCGGACAGCGGTCCCGCGCGGGTCCCCGCGGCCCGCGGCGGTACGCGGGACGGCTCCGCGCCGGGGGTCGCTTCCCCCGATCCGTACGACGGGGTGCGGCGGGCGCTGGCCGAGTTGCGCGGCTATCTGGAGGCGCCTCCTCCGGTGGGGCGGGTGAGGTCCTCCTTCGCCACGGCGGACGCCCGCGTCCTGCGTGCGGACGGGCCGGGCTGGTCGTTCGTCGCCCGGACCGACGACATGGCCTTCGTGCTCCTGGACGACCGGCCCCGCGAGGTCTTCCCGGTGGCCCGGGGGCCGCGCCTCCCCTCGCTCCTGCAAGCCCTGGACGCGATCGCGATACGCCCTTCCTGACCTCCGCCGGGCCCACGGGGGCAGCGGCCCGAGGCGTGGTCCCGGCCCATGGTCCGGGACGGGGTGGGACGCGCCGGAGGATGCGGCGCCCCGCCCTCGTACCGCCGTCCCTTCGGAGGCTCCCGGGCGCCCGCTCCCGGGCGTCGCCCTGGCACCCGCGGGTCCCGCAGGAGTGGCGGGCGGCGCGCCCGAGGCCGCGTACCGCGCCCGGGAAGGGACAGAGTCCCCGCTACGGGACGGGCTCAGACCCGTTCGAGGGGGCGGTGCGGGCCCTCCGGCAGTTCGACCCGGATCGGGTCGCCGGGACGCACCTCCCCGCCGGTCAGGACGACGCTCATGATCCCGGCCTTGCGGACGACCTCGCCGTTCTCGTCACGGCCGAGGACCTGCTTGAGCAGTCCGCCGCGGAAGCGGTCGATCTGCACGCACGGGTTGCGCAGGCCGGTGACCTCCACCACGGCCTCCTCGCCGAGGTGGAGCCGGGCGCCGGTGGGCAGCGAGAGCAGGTCGATGCCGCGGGTGGTGATGTTCTCGCCGAGGTCGCCGGGAGCCACCTCGAAGCCGGCGCCGGCGACCTCCTCGAAGAGTTCGGCGTGGATGAGGTGGACCTGACGGAGGTTCGGCCGCGTCGGGTCCTGGGCGACGCGGGAACGGTGCTTGACCGTCTCGCCCGCGTGGACGTCGCCTTCTACGCCGAGCCCGGCGAGGAGGGTGACGGCCTCCCGGTTGGTCTTGGTGAACGAGTACGCGCCGTTGCTGCTGACCGTCAGGACGATGGCGTCGCTCATGTCGGAGTCCCCTTCTCCCCTGTCCGGGGGCGCCTGCGCACCGCGTCCCTCCCCCGGTTCGACGATCACCTCATGTGATCCGTTCGCACCCTACTCGCCACGGTCCGCGCGGAGCGGCGCGCCCACCTCGTGGAGGTGTCCGAGGGCCTGCCGGTAGGAGTCGACGAAGCCGGTCTCGGTGTACGGGACGCCGAGTGCCCGGCAGTGGGCGCGTACGGCGGGCCGGGCGAGGCGCAGGTGGGGGCGCGGCATGCTGGGGAAGAGGTGGTGCTCGATCTGGTAGTTGAGGCCGCCGAGGAACCAGTCGGTCAGGGCGCCGCCGCGGATGTTGCGCGAGGTCAGCACCTGGCGGCGCAGATGCCCCCAGCTGTCCCCGTCGGCGTGTTCGTCGGGCCGGTCCATGCCCTTGTGGTTCGGGGCGAAGGCCAGGCCGAGGTGGACACCGAGCACCATGTGGTGGAGAAGCGCGAAGACGAGCGCCTGGGCAGGCGTGAGAAGAAACAGGAGCAGGGCCGCGCCGCCGAGGAGGTGGGCGGCGATGAGGGCTCCTTCGACGCGGCGCTCACGCGGGCCGCGCCAGGGGCCGTCCTTCGCGAGCAGGGCCTGGATGCCGTACACCTTGAGCGCGATGCCCTCCAGCGTCGTCAGCGGGAAGAACAGCCACGCCTGGTGACGCGTGAGGAAGCGGCGCAGGGCGGTGCGGCGGTCGGCGGCCTGGTGGGCGGCGAAGACCAGCACGTCGGCGGCGACGTCGGGGTCCTTGTCGAGGTGGTTGGGGTGGGCGTGGTGGCGGTTGTGCTTGTCGTTCCACCACTCCCGGCTCATGCCGAGGAGCAGGTTGGCGTGGACGAGCTGGATGATCCTGCCGGTGCGGCGGTCGGCCGTGATCTGCGCGTGGCCGGCGTCGTGGGCGACGAAGGCGGCGCGGGCGGAGAGCAGGGCGAGGGGGACGGCGAGCGGGAGGGTCCACCAGGAGGGGCCGAGGAGAGCGAGCCCGGCGACGACGGCGGCGATGCCGAGGAGGTTGACCGCGATGCCACGGGCGTACCAGCCGGGCCGGTGGTCCAGGAGCCCCTGTTCCCTGATGGTGCGCAGCAGCGGGGCGAACTCGCTGCCGCGCGCGGTGCCCGCCGGGGCGGTGGGCGGGGACGGCGCGCGGGGGCCGTCCCGGGGCGGAGCGGGTGCCGGGAGCGGGGGCGGCGCGGTGGCCTGGGACATGGACGGGCTCCGGTTTCTGTGGGTGGGGTGGCGGTCCGCACCGCGGTGCGCCGTCTCCTCAGAACGTACGGGCCCCGGCCCGGCCGGGGCCATGACGGCACCACCCGGCCCCGGCGGGGGGCGCGCCCGGGGCCGGGGGTGGGGTTCGCCCCACCCCCGGCCCCACCGGTGTGGCACGGATCACTCGGCGAGCGCGCCCACGGGGGGCGCGGGTGGGGTAAGGTCGGCCGCTCCGCCCAGTAGTCAAATTTGAGGAATGCGTTGTCGCTGTCGCACGGTCCCCTCGCATCCGCCCGCGAACTCGCTTGCCACTCCGCCGTTTTCCTGCCCTCCGACCCGCCGCGCGCCGGCCTGATCGCCTTCTGGTCACCGGACGGCGAACCCCTGCCCGACGCGCCGGGCCCCTCGCCCGCCCCGGACTCCCGCACGGATTCCCCCGCGAACGTCCCCGCGCTTCCGGCGCCGTTCACCTCCGGTGAGATCACGGTCGTGGACGGGGACGACCCGCGCCCCGTGGCCGTGCCCGCCCGCTTCCTCACGGTCCGGGACGCGCTGCCGCTCCTCGCCTCCGCCCGCCTCGCCGGCGGCGCGCCGGCCGCGACCGCCTTCTGGGGAGCCGCCGCCCTCCTCGCCCTGGACCTCGTCGCCCGGGGCCTCGTCCTCCCGGGCCTGAGCCCCGGGGGCCTCGACGCCTGGCGGGCCGGGCCCCTCGGCCCCGGCGAGCTGGCGGAGCTGCGGACGCTCGCCGCCTCGATGCCGCCGGCCGCGCACGCCGTCCCCCTGACGGCCGACGGGCCGCCGCTGCTGCCCGAACCCGAGGCGCTGCTGCGCGCCTTCGCGGACGCGGTCGCCGACACCCTCCCCCGTACCCCCGCCGCCCCGCTGGTGGCCGGCGGTCCGGCCTTCGCGGGCGAGGCTCCGCAGGCCGTCCCCGAACAGCGGGCGTGGGCCGCCGAGGTGGCGGCCGTCCACGACGCGGGCGTACGGCTGTCCCTCCGCCTCGAACTGCCCGGGTTCACCGACGCGTCGCGGGAGGCACCCGCCTTCCGGGCCGTCCTCCAGGTCCACGGCGCGGCCGACCCCGCCCTCGTCGCGGACGCGGCCGACCTGTGGGCGGGCTCCGGCCGCGCCGCCGCGTCGTTCGGTCCCCGCGCCCGTATGGACGCCCTGCTCGCACTGCGCCGGGCCGCGCGGGCCTGGGCGCCGCTGTCCCCGCTGCTCGCGGCGGCCGTGCCCGACGCCGTCGAACTGGCCGACGAGGAGGTCGCGGAGCTCCTCGGGCCGGCGTCGCACGCGCTCGCCGCGGCGGGGGTACGGGTCCACTGGCCGCGCGGACTGACGGACCGTCTCACCTCGGTGGCGGTCATCGGCCCCCCGGAAGGGGAGGGCGACGGAGCCGGCGGGGCGGCCGGCCACGGGGCGGTCACCGGGGCGTGGGACGTGGCCGGGGAACCGTACGACGGGGCCGACGGAGGCGACGGCGGTGCCGGGTCCGGGGAGGGACGCTCCTCCGGTCCGCCCCCGCTGCTCTCCGCCGACGCGCTGCTCGCCTTCAACTGGCGCTTCGCCGTGGGCGGCCACCGGCTCAGCCGTGCCGAGCTCGACCAGCTCGCCGAGGCCGGGCGGCCCCTGGTCCGGCTCCGCGACCGGTGGGTCCTCGTCGACCCCGGCGAGGTGCGGCGCGCCGTCGACCGGCGGGACCGGAAGGTGACACCGGTCGACGCCCTCGCGGCCGTGCTCACCGGGACCACCGAGGTCGACGGCCGGACCGTCGAAGTGGCCGCGACCGGCTGGCTGGAGCGGCTGAGGGAACGCCTCGCCGACCCGGAGGGCGGCGCGCGGGAGATCGAGCAGCCCGCCGCGCTCACGGCCACCCTGCGCGACTACCAGCTGCGCGGCCTCAACTGGCTGCACCGCATGACCTCCCTGGGTCTCGGCGGCTGTCTCGCCGACGACATGGGCCTCGGCAAGACGATCACGGTCATCGCCCTGCACCTGCACCGGCAGACCGACCCCGCCTCCGCGGGGCCGACGCTCGTCGTCTGTCCGACGTCCCTCATGGGCAACTGGCAGCGGGAGATCGAGAAGTTCGCGCCCGGTACGCCGGTGCGCCGCTTCCACGGCACCACGCGCGACCTCGACGGCCTCACCGCCGGCACCGTCGTCCTCACCACGTACGGCACGATGCGGCTGGACGCCGAGCGGCTGGCCCGGCAGGACTGGGGGCTCGTCGTCGCGGACGAGGCCCAGCACGTCAAGAACCCCTACTCGGCGACCGCCCGGCAGCTGCGCACCCTCCGGGCACGCGCGCGCGTGGCGCTGTCCGGCACGCCGGTGGAGAACAACCTCTCCGAGCTGTGGGCGATCCTCGACTGGACGACACCGGGACTGCTCGGCTCCCTCGGCGCCTTCCGCACCCGCTTCGCCTCCGCCGTCGAGGGCGGACGCGATCCGGCCGCCGCCGAGCGGCTCGGCGCGCTCGTCCGCCCCTTCCTCCTGCGCCGGCGCAAGTCGGACCCGGGCATCGCGCCCGAGCTGCCGCCGAAGACGGAGACCGACCGGACCGTCTCGCTCACGCCCGAACAGGCCGGCCTGTACGAGGCGGTCGTCCGGGAGAACCTGGAGGCGATCGCCGCCGCCGAGGGAATGGAACGGCGCGGCCTGGTCGTGAAGCTGCTCACCGCGCTCAAGCAGATCTGCAACCATCCCGCCCAGTACCTGAAGGAGGACGATCCGCGCATCGAGGGCCGGTCGGGCAAGCTCGAACTGCTCGACGAACTGCTCGACACGATCCTCGCCGAAGGGGCGAGCACCCTCGTCTTCACGCAGTACGTGGCGATGGCGAGGCTTCTGCAGGCGCACCTCGCCGCGCGCGGGGTGCGGACCCAGTTCCTGCACGGTGGTACGCCGGTGGCCGAGCGGGAGGCGATGGTCGCCCGCTTCCAGGACGGACAGGTGCCGGTCTTCCTGCTCTCCCTCAAGGCCGCCGGCACGGGGCTCAACCTGACCAGGGCCGAGCACGTCGTGCACTACGACCGCTGGTGGAACCCGGCCGTGGAGGCGCAGGCCACCGACCGGGCCTACCGGATCGGACAGGACCGGCCGGTCCAGGTCCACCGGCTGATCGCGGAGGGGACGGTCGAGGACCGGATCGCCGCGATGCTCGACCGGAAGCGCCAACTGGCCGACGCCGTGCTCGGCGGCGGCGACACGCCGCCCGAGCTGACCGAACTGACCGACGCCGAACTGGCGGAGCTCGTACGACTGCGAGAGGACGGAGGGGACGGACGATGAGCGCGTACGGGAACGAGGGCGACGAGCGGACGTTCGCGGCCCTGCCTGCCGCGCGGGGTGCCGCGTTCGCCCGCACCTGGTGGGGCCGGGCATGGCTGAAGGCCCTGGAGGACACGGCGCTCGACGGACAGCAGCTCAAGGCAGGACGGCGGCACGCCCGGGCCGGGGCGGTCGGCGCGGTGTCGGTGCGGCCGGGGCGGATCACCGCCCTGGTGCGGGACCGTGACGGCACGGCGCACCGCGCCGACGTGCTGGTGCGGGAACTCTCCGAGGAGGAGTGGGAGCGGCTGCTCGATCTGGCCGTGGACAGCGCGGGACACGTCGCGGCGCTGCTCGAACGGGAGATGCCACCGCACCTCGTGGAGGACGCGGCGGCGGCCGGCCTGGAACTGCTGCCGGGCATCGGCGACCTGGAACCGGAGTGCGGGTGCGAGGCGTGGGACCACTGCGCGCACACCTCGGCGCTCTGCTACCAGGTGGCGCGGTTGCTCGACGAGGACCCGTTCGTCCTGCTCCTGATGCGCGGGCGCGGGGAGCGGGCCGTCCTCGACGAACTCCAGGCCCGGGGCACGCGCCGCGCGGCCGCGGCGGCCACCGCGTCCGACGGGTCGGGCCCCGCGGCCGACCCGGCCGGCACGCCCGGCGTGCCGGCCGCGGAGGCGTACGCGGCGCGGGACATCCTGCCGCCGCTGCCCGCCCCGCCGGCCGTGCGCGCGGAACCGGGCGAGCCTCCGTCGCTCGTCACCGGGACCGACCCGGAGCCGGGCGTCGAGCCCGCCGCCCTGGAATTCCTCGCGGCGGACGCGGCGGCCCGCGCGCACCGTCTGCTCGGGCAGCTCCTCGGCGGTGCCCCCGCGGAGGGCGAGGGCCCGGGCGGCGGCATGGAGAGGCTGACGGTGGCCCAGGACGCGGCCCGGCTGGCCGCCGCCTCACCCGCGCCGTGGGCGGTGGCGCGGCTCGCCGCCGGTTCGGGCCGGACACGGGCGGAACTGGACCTGGCCGCGCGGGCCTGGCGGTTCGGTGGCGCGGCCGGCCTCGCCGTACTGGAGGAGGAGTGGGCCCCGGACCCGGCGACCCTGGCCTCGGCCGCGGCGCGGCTGGAGCGGGCCTGGGAGGACGGTGAGCGCCCGTCCCTGCGCCGGACGGGCGGCGCCCGCTGGACGGTGGCGGGCACGGACGCGCAGCTCCGCCTCGCCCCGGACGGCCGCTGGTGGCCGTACCGGAGGACGGGGACGCGCTGGGCACCCGTGGGGCCGCCGGACCACGATCCGGCCGCGGCCTTCGGCGTGTTCACCGGGGAGCCCGGGACGGCCTGAGGGCCGGCCCGGGGCGTGGCGGCGGCGTACGGCCCCGCTGGCCGCTCCCGGTCCGGCTACTGGAGCGGTCGCGTCAGGCGGGTTCCCGTGCCCGCGGGGGTGGCGAGGCTGCAGGCCGCGCGGTCCGAGCCCAGGAGGTGGCTGGTGCGGTAGGGGTACTGGACGAAGGTGGTCCAGCGGGTGCCCACCGGCTGGAGGTCCGCCTTGTGGCGCAGGGGGAGGCGGCAGAGCGCGGTCGCCGCCTCCCGTACCGCGCGGTCGTCGGCGTACGGGCCGGCCAGGAGGGGGCGCGCGACGACCTCGGCGTCGTGGGGCGTGTCGCAGGCGCGGCGGACGACGGTGCCGGGCGCGGCGCGGTCGATGTCGAAGCAGTCGCCGACCCGCAGTTCCTCGAAGGAGACGCCGCTGCCGGGAGCGGGGACGTCGGCCGGGGCGCGGTGCGTCGGGTGAGCCGGCGCGGGGGTGCCGGTCCGGGGTGCCGGTGCGGGACCGCCCCGACGCGGGCGGACGGTCGCCGGGGCGCTCGTGGCACGGGGCGTGGCGGTGACGGTGACGGCGGCCGTCGGGGAGGGCACCGGGACGGCCCGTTCCTCGTGCGGGTCGGCGCGCCGGTCCGCCGGCGGCGGGACGGGAGTGCCGGCCGTCGGCGTGTCGGCCTCCGCCCGGCCGGTGGCCGGGGTGGGCGCGTCGCCGGCCGTCGGCGATGCGGCCGCCGGGCCCCGCTCCGCCTCGCCGCCGACCGCCGTGAAGGCCGTCACGACCAGACCCGCCACGAGGAGCGGGACGAGGGGAACGCCGATGCGACGCGCCCGGCGGGCCGCGCGGGAGGGGACGGCGGGTGTCGCGGCGGGGACGGACACGCCGTCAGGCGCGGAGACGCGGTGCGGGGCGTCCGGGACGGGCGGTGTCGGATCGGAGGCGTCCGACACGCCCGGCCGGCGGCCCGGCGGCGGAGGAACGATCGGCTGGTGCGGCACAGGACCAGCGTCGCCTGTTCCCGGCCATGTGGCGAGCCATATCGGGCCGTTGACCGGGCCCTCCACCGAATCGTGACCAACTCCGGCGGCGGGGTCACCCTCCCCCGCCGCCCGGCGTGCCGGACCCCGTCCGGAAAGGAGCGGCGTCCGCCCGCAGGGCGGGACCCGCGGCGTCCCGGGCCGGGGAAGACCCGAGCACCGGACGCCGCTCCCCGATCCGGCCCGATCGGCAAGACACCCCTAGTGCTATGACCGCATAGGTTCGCCGGGTTGGCGGTCGTAGCGGTTGGATGTGCGGTGACATCCGATCCGACCGCTGGAGGCGCGGTGGCCGAGCCCGTCCGTGTGCGCAGACTGACCGATCAGGAGGGTCAGGAGCTGCAGCAGATCGTGCGCCGGGGCAGCACCAGTTCGGTTCGCTACCGGCGGGCGATGATGCTGCTGGCCTCGGCCGGCGGGAACCGGGTACCGGTAATCGCCCAGCTGGTGCAGGCCGACGAGGACACCGTCCGCGATGTGATCCACGCGTTCAATGAGAAGGGCCTGGCCTGCCTGGACCCTCGGTGGGCGGGAGGCCGTCCCCGCCAACTCAGCGATGACGACGAAAACTTCCTCATCGCGACGGCCACCACCCGCCCGGTCAAGCTCGGCCAGCCGTTCACCCGTTGGTCGCTGCGCAAGCTGGTCGCCTACCTGCGCAAAGTGCACGGCCGGGTGATCCGCATCGGCCGTGAGGCGTTACGGTGCCTGCTCGCCCGCCGCGGCGTCACCTTCCAGCGCACCAAGACCTGGAAGGAGTCCCCGGACCCCGAACGGGAGACGAAGCTGGACCGTATCGAGCACGTCCTGGACCGCTTCCCCGACCGGGTTTTCGCCTTCTACGAGTTCGGCCCGCTCGGGATCCGTCCCACCGCGGGCGCGGGCTGGGCCGAACAACGGCGTCCCGACCGGCTGCCGGCCACCTACCACCGCACCCACGGAGTCCGGTACTTCCACGGCTGCTACTC
>NZ_JAPSIW010001071.1 GCF_031178505.1 Streptomyces sp.
GGTACGGGGCCGGCCGGCCGCCCCCGTACCGCCTCCGCCGTCAGCGGCGCGGGATCCCCAGCGGGTTGCCGTCCCGGAGCTCGGGCGGGAGCAGGTGGTCCGGGGTGGACTGGTAGGTGATCGGGCGGAGCCAGCGTTCGACGGCGGTGGCGCCGACGGAGGTGGAGGTGGAGGTCGTCGCCGGGTAGGGGCCGCCGTGGTGCTGGGCGGGGGCGACGGCGACGCCGGTGGGCCAGCCGTTGACGAGGACGCGGCCGGCGAGCGGGGTCAGGGCGGTGAGGAACGGGGCGGCGGTGTCGTCCTCGCCGGCCTCCGCCGTGTGCAGCGTGGCGGTGAGGTTGCCCGGCAGCCGGCCGAGGACGGCGTGCGCCTCCTCGGGGACGGTGTAGCGGGCGACGACGGTGACCGGGCCGAAGCACTCCTCCAGGAGGAGCGCGTGCTCCTCCCCGGCGAGGCGGGCCGCGTCGACGGTGAGGACGCCGGCGCCCACCGTGTGCTGGCCGGCCGCGCCCGGCACGACCGGGGCCTGCACACCGTCGAGGGCTGCGCGCTCGGCCGCTCCGG
Organism: Streptomyces sp.; assembly: GCF_031178505.1. GTDB lineage: Bacteria > Actinomycetota > Actinomycetes > Streptomycetales > Streptomycetaceae > Streptomyces > Streptomyces gulbargensis. Next base: position 565 of record NZ_JAPSIW010001071.1, read on the forward strand.
CGACGAAGGCCTCCCGCATCCGGTGGTCGAGCAGGACGGCCGGGCCGGCGGCGCCGACGCCTTCGGTGAGGGCGCCGAGGAGGCGGTCGCCCGCCTCGCCGGCGGGGACGAGGACGAAGCCGGGCTTGGTGCAGAACTGGCCGGCGCCCAGCGTCATGGAGGCGGCGAGGCCCGCGCCGATCTCCTCGGCCCGCTCCTCGACGGCGGCCGGGGTGACCACGACCGGGTTGAGGGAGCCGAGTTCGCCGTGGAAGGGGATGGGGACGGGACGGGCGGCGGCGGCGTCGAAGAGGGCGCGCCCACCGCGTACCGAGCCGGTGAATCCGGCGGCGGCCACGAGGGGGTGACGGACGAGCGCGACGCCCGCGTCGAAGCCGTGGACGAGGCCGACGACGTCCTCGGGCAGCCCGGCCTTGACGGCGGCCCGGCGCAGCAGGGAGGCGCAGAGCTCGGAGGTGGCCGGGTGGTCGGGGTGGGCCTTGATCACCACCGGGCAACCGGCGGCGAGGGCGCTGGCCGTGTCGCCGCCGGGGACGGAGAAGGCGAGCGGGAAGTTGCTGGCGGCGTAGACGGCGACGACGCCGAGGGGGATCTTCATGCGGCGCAGGTCGGGCCGGGGCGGCACCGCGTCCGGGTCGGGCGCGTCGATCCGCACGTCGAGGTAGGAGCCCTCCTCCACGACCTCGGCGAAGCCCCGCAACTGGGCGCTGGTGCGAGCGAGTTCGCCGGTGAGGCGGACGGGCCCGAGGGCGGTCTCGGCGTCGGCCGTGGCGACGACCTGCTCGCCGGCCTCGTCGAGGAGGTCGGCCGCCGTCCGCAGGAGGACGGCCCGTACGGCCCGGTCGGCCAGGCTGTCGCGGACGCCGTGGGCGGCGCGTACGGCCCGGTCGACGTCCCCCGCCGTGGCCTCGACGGCGACTTGTTCGCGCGGCTTCCCCGTCC
>NZ_JAPSIW010001072.1 GCF_031178505.1 Streptomyces sp.
GTTGTCTTCAAGTGAGGTTGTTCGGTGATGATGAAGAAGCTCATAAGCGCAGTGGCCGGAGTCGCCTTCATCGCGGCTGCCGCAGTGGGCGTGGTGGGGGGAACGCAGGACCCCGGCTGGAACTCGGCCCCGGCGGACGTACTGGCCGCCGACCCGGGCTGGCACCTCGCGCCCGCCGACGTGACGACCGCCCTTGCCGACCCGGGCTGGCACGTCGCGCCGGCCGAGCTCGACGACCCCGGCTGGAGCTAAGCGGGCACATGAACGTTCCCGACGACCCCAGGTTCCGACGCGAGATGGCGAGCGCCTACCGCTCGGGGTGGCACTTCATCGATCTCGTCACCGCGGTGCCGCACCGTGGCGAGTCGTTGATGGTCACCCTCTTCGGTGAGCCCATCCTCGTGAGGCGCGAGGACGACGAGGACATTCGCGCCTACCGCTGTCTGCGCCGTCCCCGCGGCGCCCCGCAGCCCATCCGCTGTGCCATCCGGTACGGCATGATCTTCGTCAATCTCGACCAGCGGGACCACCAGCTGATCGAGGCCGAGACCATCACCGCCACCCCCCGCAGTGCCTGAGCGATTCCCCCGTCGTTACAAGTCGCTCAGGCACTTCCCCCACACAGCGGCGCCATCGCGGACCTGAAACGCGATGGCGCCGCTGTGCTGCGCCCGCGTTTTTCCCGCCCGCCCGGGCGCCGCGTGCCGCCGCGCGTCAGGCACGGCCCATCGCCCGGGTGAGGGCGATCTCGATGACGACCCGGTCCGGGTTCGGGCTGGGCGTGCGGCCGTAGCGCTCGGCGTAGCGGGCGACCGCGTCCGCGACCGTCTCCGCGTCCGTGCGGATGCGCGCGACGCCCTCCAGGGTGGCCCAGCGCCCCTTGTCGACCTGGCAGACCGCCACGCGCGCCCCGTCCGCGCCGGCCGCCAGGACGTTGGCCACCTTCCGGCTGTTCCTGTTGGTGATGACCCGCGCGATGCCCTTCTCGCCGCCCTCCGGGTCGTACGTGACGCCGACCGCGACCACGTGCGGGGTGCCGTCCGGGCGGGGTGTGGTGAGCGTGCACATGTGGTACTCGCGCCAGAAGGCGAGGTACGAGTCGCTGGGGTTGCGCGGATCGGTGGCCATGCCCCGGAAACTACCCCCGGCGGGGCTCCCGGCTGCACCTTGAGTGGAATAGACTCAACTTTGTGTACGTTGGAAGGGTCAGAGAAGAGGGACATCCCGCAGGACCCACGACGTCGAGGAGGAGCACCGCACGTGGACGCCGAACTGACCAACAGGAGCCGGGACGCGATCAACGCGGCCACGAGCCGCGCCGTGTCCGACGGACACCCGGATCTGACCCCCGCCCATCTCCTGCTCGCCCTGCTGGCAGGTCAGGACAACGAGAACATCACCGACCTGCTGGCCGCCGTCGAGGCCGACCAGGCCGCCGTCCGCGCGGGCACCGAGCGGCTTCTCGCCGCCCAGCCCAGCGTCACCGGGTCCACGGTCGCGCCTCC
>NZ_JAPSIW010000412.1 GCF_031178505.1 Streptomyces sp.
TCGGCGGCGGGCGGAAGGGCCTCGACGGCGGCGAGCAGCTCCGGGGTGGCGCCGGCCTTGTCCGTCATGCGGGCCGTGCCGTCGTCGGGCGCCGCGGACTCGTCCCGTACCCACAGGGCGGGGGTGATCCCGCGCTCGGCGTCGAACTCGGCGTCCAGCTCGGCGCGCAGCGTGTGGTCCTCCGGCACCTCGGCCGGGGTGACGTGGCCGGGCGAGACGGCGCCGAGCTCGTCCGGGTCGGTGAGGAGCCTGCGGTAGAGCGCGGACCGCTCCTGGAGCTCCTCGTGGGTGCCGATGTCGGCGAGCCGGCCCGCGTCGAGGACGGCGATGCGGTCGGCGAGGCCGAGGGTGGAGCGGCGGTGCGCGATGAGCAGGGTGGTACGGCCCGCCATCACCGAACGGAGGGCCTCGTGGATCTCGTGCTCGACCCGGGCGTCGACGGCGGAGGTGGCGTCGTCCAGGAGCAGCAGCCGGGGGTCGGTGAGGATCGCGCGGGCGAGGGCGATGCGCTGCCGCTGGCCGCCGGAGAGGGTCAGGCCGTGCTCGCCGACCTTCGTGTCGTACCCCTCGGGCAGCTCGGCGATGAACCGGTCGGCCTGCGCCGCGCGCGCGGCGGTCTCGATCTGCTCCTGCGTGGCGTCCGGGAAGCCGTAGGCGATGTTGGCGCGGACGGTGTCGGAGAAGAGGAAGGAGTCCTCGGGGACGAGGCCGATCGCGGCGCGCAGCGAGTCGAGGGTGAGTTCGCGGACGTCGTGGCCGCCGACGAGGACGGCGCCGTGGTCGGCGTCGTAGAAGCGCGGCAGGAGGAGGGAGACGGTGGACTTGCCGGAGCCGGAGGCGCCGACGACGGCGACGGTCTCGCCGGGGCGGATCTCCAGCGAGAAGCCGTCGAGGACCGGGCGGCCGTCCTCGTACGCGAAGGACACGGCGTCGAACTCGACGGTGGCGGGGGCGTCGGCCGGCAGCTCCTTCGTGCCGTCCTTGATCACCGGCTCGGTGTCGATCAGGTCGACGACGCGCTCGACACCCGCGCGGGCCTGCTGGCCGACGGTGAGGACCATGGCGAGCATGCGGACCGGGCCGACGAGGGAGGCCAGGTAGGCGGAGAAGGCGACGAAGGTGCCGAGGGTGATCTGGCCCCGGTAGGCGAGCCAGCCGCCGAGGGCGAGGACGGCGACCTGGCCGAGGGCGGGGACGGCCTGGAGGGCGGGGGTGTAGAGCGAGTTGAGGCGGACGGTGCGGAGCCGGGTGGCGAAGAGGCGCCGGCCGGCCTGCCGGATCTTGCCGGTCTCCTGCTCCTCCTGTCCGAAGCCCTTGACGACCCGGACGCCGGTCACGGCCCCGTCGACCACGCCCGCGACGGCCCCGGCCTCCTGCTGCGCCGCCCAGGTGGCGGGGTGGAGGCGGGTGCGGCTGCGCTGGGCGATGAACCAGAGGGCGGGGGCGACGGCGAGCGCGACGAGGGTGAGGGGGACGGAGAGCCAGGCCATGACGGCCAGGGAGATGACGAACAGCAGGATGTTGCCGATCGTCATCGGGAGCATGAAGAGAAGGCCCTGGATGAGCTGGAGGTCGCTGGTGGCCCGGCCCACGACCTGCCCGGTGGACAGCTCGTCCTGCCGTCGCCCGTCGAGCCGGGTGAGCGTGCCGTACATGTCGGTGCGCAGGTCGCGCTGGACGTCGAGCGCGAGGCGTCCGCCGTAGTAGCGGCGGACGTAGGTGAAGGCGTAGACGAGGACGGCGGCCCCGATGAGGAGGCCGGTCCAGACGGCGAGCGAGCGGGTGCGGGTGCCGATGACGTCGTCAATGATCACCTTGGTGATCAGGGGGACGAGGGCGAGGACCGCCATGCCGGCGAGGGAGGAACCGAGCGCGAGGACGACGTCCGTCCGGAACCGCCAGGCGTACCCCCACAGCCGCCGCGCCCAGCCGCCCCGCGGCTCCCCGGGCCGGTCCTCCGTGCGTCGTTCCTCCGCCTGTTTCTGCCCCACCGCCGCCACGTGGCGCCTCCCGTTCGTCCTGGTGTACCGGAAGGCTCCAACGTGCCCGGCCTGCGTTTTCATCCCCCGGACACGAATGGCGCGCGAAGACGGGACGAAGGTCCTAGGACCGGCGGCGCGCCGCGGGGTCAGGGCGACGGGAGGGGGCCCGGGGCCCGGGGACAGTCCCACCCGTGCCGGGGAAGAGGAGGAGGCCGGCCTTCGGCCGGGGGTGGAGGGGTAGGGACCGGGGAGGCCGCCGGTCCGGAGGGACCGGGGCGACGGGAAGGGGTGCGCGTGATGCGGGTCGAGGACGGGCGGGGGTACCGGTGGGGTCAGCTGTTCGCGGCGCTGGTGGCGATGCGGGGACTCGCGGAGGGCGGCCGGATCGTCCCCGCGCCGCCGGGCGAGGTGCGGGCGGCCACGTACAACCCGTACAACGACAGCCTGCGGCTCCTGCGGGACGTGGGGCACCGGCTGTTCGCCGCCCGTGAGAGGGGCGGGCCGGTCGCCGAGGCGGCCGTCGTGGTCATGGCCGACGTGTCCCGGCTGGTCCCCCCGCGCCGCGAGACGCGGGACGGGCTCGGCGGGCCGGCGGCCCAGCACTTCCGGCAGGGGTACGAGGCGAGGCTCGCGGCCTACCGCGAGAGCTGGGCGGACCTGGTGGACTGACCCGGGGTTCACCGGGGGCGGAGCACCGGGTGTGGCGGTCGGCCCGGCGGCGGGCCGGCCGGTGACGCCTGCGACGGCCCCGAAGTCCCGGGCGTCGTGGGGGAGCCCCGGGAGCCCGGCGGTGGCCGCGATCAGGAGGCCGACGGCGCTCGTTCAGAGGTGGGTGGGCTCGAACATGCGGAGGAGGGCCGGAAGGACGACCACGGAGGGGCCCGGCTGGGCGAGGGCCTTCGCGAGGTCGGTGGCGAGGGCGTCCGGGGTCGTACGGACGGCGGGGACGCCGAAGGACTCGGCGAGGGCCACGAAGTCGGGACGGGCGAGATCGGTGCCGGTGGCCTCGCCGAAGGCGTCCGTCATGTACTCGCGCAGGATGCCGTAGCCGCCGTCGTCCACGATCAGCCAGGTGACGTCGAGGCCGTACTGCCGGGCCGTCGCCAGCTCCGCGAGCGAGTACATCGCGCCGCCGTCACCGGAGACCGCGAGGACCGGACGGCCGGGCTCGGCGGCCGCCGCGCCGAGGGCGGCGGGGAAGGCGTAGCCGAGTCCGCCGGCGCCCTGGGCGGAGTGCATGGTGTTGGGGTGCCGGGCGTCGAAGGCGGACCAGGCCCAGTAGGCGAGGATCGTCATGTCCCAGAAGCTGGGGGCGCGGTCCGGCAGGGCCTCCCGGACGGCGGCGACGACGCGCTGCTCCAGGTCGAGGCCCTGGGCGGCGATCCGGTCCGCGACCTTCGCCAGGACCGTACGGACCCGCTCGGGCGCGGTGGCGTCCTCGCGGGGTTCGACGGTCTCCAGGAGGGCCTGGAGGGCGATCCGGGCGTCGGCGTGGATGCCGAGGGCCGGGTGGTTGGACTCCAGCTTCCCGGCGTCGGCCTCGATCTGCACGACCCGGCCGCGCGGGGCGAAGGTGTGGTAGTTCGAGGACAGCTCGCCGAGGCCGGAACCGACGACGAGGAGGACGTCGGCGTCCTCCAGGAAGTCGGTGGTGTGCCGGTCCTCCAGCCAGGACTGGAGGGAGAGCGGGTGCCGCCACGGGAAGGCGCCCTTGCCGCCGAAGGTGGTGACCACGGGCGCGTCGAGGCGTTCGGCGAGGGCGAGGAGCTTGCCGGAGGCGTCGGCGCGGACGACCCCGCCGCCCGCGATGATCGCGGGCCGGGCGGCCCGGGAGAGCAGCTCGGCGGCGACCGCCGTCAGCTCGGGGCGGGGCACGACCTCCCCGGGGGTGGCGTCCATCGCGGTGACCACGGGCAGGGTGGTGGGGGCCAGGAGGACGTCCTGCGGGATCTCGACCCACACCGGCCCGTGCGGGGCGGTGAGCGCCGACTCCCAGGCCGCCGCGATCGCGGACGGGATCTGGGACTGCGTACGGACGGTGTGGACGGACTTCACGACGTCGCGGAACGAGGCCTGCTGGTCCCGCAGCTCGTGCAGGTAGCCGTGGCGCCCGCCGCCGAGCCCGGCCACGGGGACCTGGCTGCCGATGGCGAGGACCGGGGCGGAGGCGGCGGCGGCCTCCTGGAGCGCGGCGAGGGACATGAGCGCGCCGGGTCCGGTGGAGAGCAGCAGCGGGGCGGCCTCGCCGGTGACGCGGCCGTACGCGTCGGCGGCGAAGCCCGCGTTGTTCTCGACGCGCAGGCCGACGTACCGGAGCGAGGAACGGCGCAGCGCGTCGAACATGCCGAGGGCGTGCTGTCCGGGCAGTCCGAACACGGTGGAGGCGCCGAGCCCGGCCAGGGTCTCGACGACGAGGTCACCGCCGTTGCGGCCCGGCGGCGGGTTGAGCGCCGCCTCGCGCTGCGCGGCCGTCGGTCGCAGGACCAGGTCGTGGTCGTGGGTCATCGGGCTCCTCCGGGCGTGGGCGGGTCGGCGGGTGGACGGGGGTGCGGCCGGGGGCCGACGTCGAGGGTACGGGTCGGGCCCGCGCCCCCGAGCTGCGGACGCTCGGAAGGACGCGGGCCCTGGGACACGCCCGTGGCCGCCGGGGAGGGCCGGCGCGTGGCCACGGGCGCGGGTTTTCGGAGGCGGCGCCGGGCCGGCCCGGGTGCGGGCCCGGGGGCCCAGGTACGGCGTCCGGGTTTCCGGAGGCCGTGCCCGGCTCACGCGGGCCCGGGGCGGTGTCCGGCCCACCGCGCGGGCCCGGGTGCGGGGCCCGGCCCGGCACCGCCTCCGCGCGGTTACTTCGCCTCGCGCGCCGCCGCGATCTGGCGGGACATGATCGTGGTCAGCTCGTACGCGGTGTGCGAGGCGGCGACCGCGGTGATCTCGGCGTGGTCGTACGCGGGGGCGACCTCGACGACGTCGGCGCCGACCAGGTTGCAGGACGACAGGCCGCGCAGGATCTCCAGGAGCTCGCGGGAGGTCATGCCGCCCGCCTCCGGGGTGCCGGTGCCGGGGGCGTGGGCCGGGTCGAGGCAGTCGATGTCGATGGAGATGTAGAGCGGGCGGTCGCCGATGCGCTGGCGGAGCTGGTCGGCGACCTCGTCGGCGCCGCGCCGGTAGATGTCGGCGGAGGTGACGATGCCGAAGCCCATCTTCTCGTCGTCGGTGAGGTCCTGCTTGCCGTAGAGCGGGCCGCGGGTGCCGACGTGCGAGAGGGCGGAGGTGTCGAGGATGCCTTCCTCGACGGCCCGGCGGAACGGGGTGCCGTGGGTGTACTCGGCGCCGAAGTAGGTGTCCCACGTGTCGAGGTGGGCGTCGAAGTGGAGCAGGGCGACCGGGCCGTGCTTCTTGGCGACCGAGCGGAGCAGCGGCAGGGCGACGGTGTGGTCGCCGCCGAGGGTCATCATGCGGGCGCCGGTGGCGAGCAGGTCGTCGGCGGCGGCCTCGATGGTCTCCACGGCCTCGTTGATGTTGAACGGGTTGGCGGCGATGTCACCGGCGTCCGCGACCTGGGCCAGGGCGAACGGGGAGGCGTCCTGCGCCGGGTTGTAGGGGCGCAGCAGGCGGGAGGCCTCGCGGATGGCGTTGCCGCCGAAGCGGGCGCCGGGACGGTAGGAGACGCCGCTGTCGAAGGGGATGCCGACCACGGCGACATCGGCGGTGCCGACCTCGTCGAGCCGCGGCAGCCGCGCGAACGTCGCGGGGCCCGCGTACCGCGGGATGCGGGACGAGTCGATCGGGCCGCGCGGGGTGTTCTGGTCGCTGCTGCTCATGGTCGGTCCTCCGGGGAAGGCGAGGGGGATGGTTCTCCGGCACGACGGTAGGCGCCGGAGGAGCGGCGCAGAAGTGTGCGTTTCCTCCACTGTGCGAGCGTTTGGTGTACGAAGGGTCCATGACGACGAGCCCCGCGCACCCCGCCTCCACTCCCCCGGCTCCACCGGTCCCGCTCGCCGCGCTGCTCGCCCGCAGGGAACTGGGCCTGCGGCTGCTCACCGGTCCGGAGGACGCGTCCCTCCACTGGGTGCACACCTCGGAGATGGCCGACCCGTACCCGTACCTGCTCGGCGGCGAGCTGCTCCTGACGGCGGGCGTGCAACTGGAGGACCCGGCGCGGTTCGTGGAACGGGTGGTGGAGGCGGGCGCCGCGGCGCTCGGCTTCGGGGTCACGCCGGTGTACGACACGGTGCCTGCGGAGCTGGTAGCGGCCTGCGCCCGGCACGGGC
>NZ_JAPSIW010000026.1 GCF_031178505.1 Streptomyces sp.
CCTGGCGGGCCGCCTTCGCCGAGGTACCGCGCCACCTCTTCGTCCCCTACTACTACGTCGCGGGGCCCACCGGCTACGAGCGGCTCTGGTCCGGCGACCCCGACCCGGAGCGGCGGGACCGCTGGCTTCGCGGCGCCTACCGGGACACCGCGCTGGCCACCCGCGTGCGGGACGGGGAACTGGTCTCCTCGGCCAGCCAGCCCTCCCTGATGGCGCTCATGCTGGAGGCCCTGGACGTGCGCGACGGGCACGACGTCCTGGAGATCGGCGCCGGCACCGGCTACCACGCCGCCCTGCTCTGCCACCGGCTCGGCGACCGGCACGTCACCACCGTCGACCTGGACGAGGAGATCGCCGAGTCCGCCCGGGCCCATCTCGCCGCCGTCGGCCACCGGCCCGCCGTGCTCACCGCCGACGGAGCCCGGGGCTGCCCGGATCGCGCCCCGTTCGACCGGATCGTGGCGACCTGCGCGCTGCCCTCGCTCCCGTACGCCTGGCTTCCGCAGTGCCGGCCGGGCGCGCTCGTCCTCGCCCCGCTGTCCACCGGACTCCTCCTGCTGCGGGTGCGTGACGCGGCCCACGCGGAGGGGAGGTTCCTGAACACGCCGGCGTACTTCGTGGGCCTCAGGGGCGTCGCCGCGCGGGTCCCGCGCTCCACCCCGGCCGGGGACGACCGGTTCGGCTTCCTGTACGGGCTCGTCGGCGACCGCCTCGACCGGCGCGAAGCGCTCGCGCTCTGGCGCCGTGAGGGGCGGCCGGAGCGGGAGCGCTTCGGGGTGACGGTGAGCGGGGGACGCCAGTGGGCCTGGCTGGACGAGCCCGGCGGTCCGTACGCCTGGCCCCTGCCGGAGGCCTGACCGGGGGCCGAACGCGGCGGACCCGGGCGGGGGCGGCCGTCCGCCGCCCCCGGTGGTTCAGCCGCGCCGGACGGTGATCGTCGTCCAGGCGCCGACGTGCACCCGGTCACCCTCCTGGAGCGGCACCGGCACGTACGGCTGGATCGGCTCGTCGCCGCCGTTGATCGTGGTGCCGTTGGTGGAGTTCTGGTCCACCACCGCCCACGACCCGTCGGGCTGCTGCACCAGCACCGCGTGCTGGTGCGAGACGCCCGGGTCCTCCGGCGGCACCGACAGGTCGATGTCGGGCGACTCGCCGGTCGAGTGCCGGCGGCGGCCGATGGAGACCTGGTTGCCCTGGAGCGGCAGCTGCTTCGGCGGGGAGTACGCGGGCAGGTTCAGACCCGAGGCCTCCGGGCCGCTGCGCCGCATCATCGCCATGAAGTAGTCGCGGTCCGGGCCGATGTGCGCGGTCCAGCCCTGCGGCTGCCGCTGCGGCGGGAACTGCTGCGGCGGAGCCTGCTGGTGCTGCTGGTGCGGGTTCTGCGGTTCCTGATGCTGCGGCGGAGCCAGGTGCGGCGGTGGCCCCTGGTGCGCCTGCGGCCCCTGGTGCTGCTGAGGCGGGGGCCCCTGGTGAGGCGGCTGCTGCGGCTGGTGCTGCGGCGGCCGGGGAGCCGGGGCCGGGGGTGCCGGAGGGGCGGGCGGCTGCGTCTGGGACGGCGGGGGCAGGACCCAGTCGTCGTCCGCGCGCGGCTGCGGCGGGGTGGGGCGCGGGGGCGCCTGCGGGCCCGGGGCCTGCGCCTGTACGGGCCCGTGACCAGGGCCCTGGCCGGGTGCCTGGCCCGGCCCGCCCTCCGGGAAGGCCGGAGGCCGGGGCGCCTGCGGGCGCTGCGGCGGGGCCTGGTGATGGGTCGGCTCGGCGCCCAGCGGCTCGGCCGGCCGGTTCACCTGCGAGGGCCGCGACCCCTGGTAGCCGAAAGGGTCCTGCTGCTGCGGCGGAGCGGGCGGCTGCGCCGGCGGCGGGGTCTGGAAGCCGGGGGGCAGGTTCAGGCCGGGCGGCGGGCCGGGCCGCTGCGACGCCTGCGGGGGCGGCGCCACCGGCGTGTACGAGGTCGCCGTGTTCGTCAGGAAGTTCCAGCGGCACTCCTCGCAGAACGGCGCACTGTGCTCGCGCGGCGTCCGGCACTGCGGGCAGAGCTCCGCCTGGGCCGTGGCGTTCGGGTCGCCGCCGGGACCGAAGCCGCCGGGCGCGGCCGGCGGAGGGCCGCCGGGACCACCGGGCGGCGGACCCATCGGCGCCGGCCCGCCGGGAGCACCCTGGCCGCCCGGACCGTTCGGGCCCGGGTATCCGTACGCGGGTGGCGGCGGGGGAGGCGGCGGTACGGCACCCGCCGGCGCACCCGTCCCGGCCATGCGATGGCCGCAGACCTCGCACCAGTCGTCGGAGACCGACTGGTGTCCGTTCGGGCAGGTCGGCATGTCGGTGCTTCCCCCTCTCGTCGTCCGGCCCGGCGGACCGGGCTCACCTCTTGACGCGAACGGTCTTCGTGGAGCGGGTTTCGAGTGTCATCTCGTCCGCCTCGGCGACCTTCGCCTTCAAACGCACAGTACCCGTCGCCGCGTCGACCACGTCCACCACCTTCGAAAGGAGTTTCGCGGTATCCGCGTTCCCGGAGGCCGCCGCGAGCTGCACGGCCCGGCCCAGCTTCGCCGTCGCTCCGTCACGATCGCCCGCTTTGCGGGCGTTCAAACCCTGCTGGATGGCGTCCGCGAGCTCGGCCTGCCCCGTGTAGTGCGCCACCTGAGGATGGATGGCCGTCGACAGGGCGAGGTCCTCCGTCCACACGGCCCGCACGAGGCCCTGGCCCAGAACCCGGGGCGCGCCGTCCGTTCGGTCCGGGACGACCAGGGAGACCCGGGCGGCGAGCATCTCCCGGCCGATCGCGGCCTGGGGCACCCGCACGGTCACGTGGTAGTCGCGGGACTCGTCGCCCCAGGAACCCGTCGGGTAGTCACCGGACCGCGGCCCCGCCTCCGTACGCCGCCCGGTCAGGTCCTCCACGGACGGCGCCACCTGCTTGACCCGCGTGAGCTCCGCCCCGACCGGCGTCCACAGCCGCAGCGCCACGTCGGCGACGCCCTTGCCCATCGCGGTCTCCATCATCGCCGTGAAGTCCGCGGCGAGTCCGGCCGGGTCGGCGACGATGTCGGCGGTGCCGAGGAGCGCCGAGGCGATCCCGGTGACCTCCTTGACCTCCCAGTCGGTGCCCACGCCCCGCGCGTCGCAGGTGAACCGGCCCGCGCAGGCGTCCAGGGCCGCCCGCAGCTCCTGCGGCGACTCGTGCTCGTTGCGGCCGTCGGTCAGCAGAACGCCGTGCCGGATGGCCAGGTCGGCGGAGGAGAGCAGCCGGTCGGCGAGGCGCAGCCAGGTGCCGATGGCGGTGCCGCCGGCCGCCGTCAGCCGGCGCAGCGCCTCCTTGGCCGCGGCGCGGGTGTGCGGGCCGGCGACGGCGAGCCCGCCGTCCGCCGGGTAGACCTCGGTGGCCTCGTGGGTGCCGGCGACCACGGCGAAGGCGGTCCCGTCACGCAGGGTGTCGATCGCGGCGGCGGTGGCCTCCCGCGCGCCCCGCATCTTGTCCGACGGGTACTCCATCGAGCCCGAGCAGTCCACCATGATCACCACACCGGCCGGGCCACCGGCCGCGAGCCCGCCGGCGCCGCTGGTGCCGCCGCCGGTCGCGGTGACCGTGACGACGGCGTGGACCTCGCGGCCGCCCTCCGGCAGGAACTCGTTCTGGAACACGTCCACCGAGAAGTGGGGCACGGTCGGCTTGGAGAAGTTCGCCATCGGTTTCGGCTCCTCGGCAGGACGGTGAAGGGGCGGGGTACGGCGCGCCTCAGGCGGTCGCCGCCCGGGCGGAGGGCGGGGCGAACGGCAGGACGGCGACCGTGACGTTGTCGTGGCCGCCGCCGTCCAGGGCGTGACCGACCAGCACCCGCGCGCTGTGCAGCGGGCGGTCCGCCGCGTCCGGCGGGACGACCCGTGCCATGTCCTCGGCCCCCTCCGCGTAGTTCCACAGACCGTCGGTGCAGACCACGACGACGCCGGAGCGGTCGGGTTTGAACGCGGCGGTGTGCGGGTCGAGTTCGTACGCGTCGGCGCCGAGCCAGCCGGTGATGGCGTGGGCGCGTTCGTCCGCGTACGCCTCGGCCTCGTTCATCAGGCCGGCCGCGACCATCTGGGCGGCCCAGGAGTCGTCCTCGGTCAGCCGGGCCGGCGGGGTGGTGCGGTCGTCGGGCACCCAGTAGACCCGGCTGTCGCCGATCCAGCCGACGACGAGCAGCCCGTCGGCGACGACCGAGCCGACGATGGTGCAGGCCGGTGACCCGCCCGCGCGGGCGCGCGGCGAGTCGTGCCCGTCGGCGTCGTCCCCGGGCTCTCCGGCCAGGGAGTTGACGGCCTCGGAGGCGGCGACGATCGCCTCGTGCATCGCCTGCTGCGGGTGGGTGCCCCGGGGCAGCGCGGCGAGCAGCGAGGCGCTGGCGGCCTCGGCCGCGGCGGCGGAGGCCTCGTCGGGGCGGGTCGCGGAGGAGACGCCGTCGCAGACGATGGCGAGGGTGGCGGGGGAGCCGTCGGGCAGCGTGGTCGCGGAGACGGCGAAGGCGTCCTCGTTGCGGTGGTGGCGCAGGCCCCGGTCGCTGACGGCGCCCGCGAGCCCGGCGAGTTCGCGCTCGACGTGGTCGCGTTCGCGGGGCTGGGCGTGCCCGCAGTGCTCGCAGTACCCGTCGGTGTCCACCCGCCCGGCCCGGCAGGCCACGCACACCCCGGCCGCCGGGAGGGCGGCGGGGGCCGGCGCGGGGACCGGCGGCGGTGCGGGGGTCGTGAGGTCGGCCCGTACGGCGGTACGGGGGTCGGGCGCGGCGAGTTCGAAGTCCCCGCTCCCCGCGGCTGTCGGGCCACCGCCCGGCGAACCGGCCCGGGCACCCGGCTCCGGCACCCCGTCCGTGCGGACCGCCAGGGTCGGCAGGTCACGCCCCCCGGAGTCCGTGCCCGGGAGGTCGCCCGGATGCTGGGTCGCGGTGGACAGGGAGCCGGCGTCCCGGGGCGGGGCGTCCGGCCAGACCACGGGAGTGCCGATCGCCACGGTCGGGCGGTCCGGCTCGGGGCCCGCCACGGGCAGGGCCGACAGGTCGTGGCCGCACGCCCCGCAGTACCGGTCTCCCGAGTCCAGCGGCTCCGCGCAGCCCGGGCAGGCGGCGAATCCGTGCGACGGCTTCGGCTTCTGGGACATCCTCACACCCACGTCCGGGGGCGGAAACGGTTCGCCCGCTCCACCAGTTCGATCCTCTCCTCGCCCCGCTGCGCGAGCCGGGCCAGCACCCGGTACGAGCGTTCGAGGCCGAAGCGCAGTCCGCGCTCGTCCAGTTCACTGCCGAGCAACAGCGCGCCACCGCCCGGTGCCGCGCCGGGACTACCGGAGAGTACCCAGTCCAGCGCCGTACCGAGCACCTCCGCCGACAACCGCTCCCGGCGCACCGCGTCCAGGCCGAAGCTCCGCAGCGCCGAGACCTGCGCCGCCGCGGCCGTCAGGTCCGGCCCCAGCGGCTCGTTCGCAGGGCGCCGCCGCAGCCGTGCCCGTACGGCCGCGACCCGGGCCGCCGTGTAGTGGATCGACGTCTCCGGGACGGACTCCAGCGCCCGTACGGCTCCGGCCCTGTCGCCCGCCGCGAGCCGCACCCGCGCCAGGCCGAAGGCCGCGCTCACGAAGTTCGGGTCGGTCGCCCAGACCAGGCCGTAGTACTCGGCCGCGTTGTCCAGCTGGCCGAGGACCTCCGCGCAGACGGCCAGCGCCAGCTTGGGCGCCGGCTCCCCGGGGAAGGCGTCGTACACCGCGTCGAAGGCCAGCGCCGCGTGCGCGAAGTCCCCGACCACCAGCGACGCGACGCCCCGGTACCAGACCACCCGCCAGTCGTCCGCCCGGTGCTCCTCCAGGGCGACGAGGGTGCGCCCGGCCGCCGGCAGGTCCCCGAGCTCCAGCTGTGCCCGCAGGGCGCGCAGCCACAGTTCGGGCGAGGGCGCGGGCGCCGCCTGGAGCGCGACGAGCAGTTCGGCCGGCGCGGCGGCCACCAGGCCCGCGAGGAAACCGGCGTTGGGGTCGGCCGGGTCGACCCGGGGCACGGGCAGCGCGAGCGCGGTGGCGGGCGGGTCGAGCGGGGCGAGGGCCCCGCCCAGTCCTCGGCCCTCCGGGGACGGGGGCACCGCCGGGCGTCTCACCCGCCGGCCACGGCGGGCACCGAGCACCGACACGTCCTGCGCCGCCTCCGCGAACAGCTCGGTGTCCGTGACCCGCACCTCCGTGCCGAACAGCGTCGACAGGGCGGGGCGCGGACGGCCGGACTGGAGCGCCACGACCTCGCGCAGCACCCCCGTGAGCTGCTCCGCCATCTCCTGCGCGGAGGCGAACCGGCGCGCCGGATCCGGGTCGGTGGCCCGCACCAGGAGCCGGTAGAACGACTCGTACCGGCCGAAGACCTCGATGTGCTCCGGGTCCGGCAGCGAGTCGGCGAAGACGTTCGTGTAGCCCTGGAAGTCGAAGGTCAGGACCGCGAGCGTGCGCGCCACCGTGTACAGGTCGCTGGCCACCGACGGGCCGACCTCGGCCACCTCCGGCGCCTGGTAGCCGACCGTGCCGTAGATCGCCGACTCGTCGTCGTCCATCCGCCGGACCGCGCCCATGTCGATCAGCTTCAGCTGGTCCTCGGTCTGGATCGCGTTGTCGACCTTGAAGTCGCAGTAGAGCAGGTTCCGGCTGTGCAGGTGTCCGAGCGCCTCCAGGGCCTCGATCCCGTACGCGCAGGCCTGCTCCACCGGCAGCGGGTCGCGCCGGCCGTCCGGGGTCCTGCGGTCGTTGGCGATCTCCTTGAGCGACTTGCCGCCCACGTACTCCATGACGATGTAGCCGTCCAGGGAGCCCGTGCGCGGGTCCAGGTGCTCGACGAAGTTGTAGATGCGGACGATGTTGGAGTGCTCGATCTCGGCGAGGAAGCGGCGCTCCGAGATCGCCGCGGCCATCGCGTCCTGGTCACCGGTGTCGAGCAGGCCCTTGAGGACCACCCACCGGTCGGAGACCGCCCGGTCCACGGCCAGGTAGACCCAGCCGAGGCCGCCGTGCGCGAGGCAGCCCGCCACCTCGTACTGCCCGTGCACGACGTCCCCGGCCCGCAGCTTCGGCACGAAGGAGTACGGGTGCCCGCACGAGGTGCAGAACCCCTCGGTGCGGCCCGGCCGGTCGCCCCGCGACCGGCCCACCGGGGCCCCGCACTCCGAGCGCGAGCAGAACCGCTTCCGCTCCGGGACCTCCGCGCGCTCCATCACGGCCGCCCGCGGATCCGGGCGCGGCACCTCCGGGACCGTCACCAGCCCCGCGCCCAGCCGGCTGCGCGCGGACTGCCCGGACGGCGTGCCCGAACTGCGCACCGACACCGACCGGTCGGAGGCCGCCCCGGACAGCGACCGCGACAGGCGCCCGGAGACCGAGCGGCGCGAGGACGAGGAGCGGGACGAGGCCCGCGAGGAGGCGCGCGAGGAACTGCGCGCCGAACCGGAGTCCGGCCCCCCGGCCACCGGCCCGGCACCGCCCTTCCCCGGCACGGCCACCCCCGTCGGCGCCGACCGCAGCAGCCCGCCGGGCGCGACGACCGGCGCGAGCCCGCACGTGTCGCAGTACAGCTCGCGGCCGCCGACGTCCTCGTACGACCCCTCGCACGAAGGCCGCTGACAGCTCACCACGCCCGTCCCCCCGCTCACCCCTCGCGTCCTTCCGCGTCCCCGGGCCCGGACAGCACGTCCGCCGCCGCCCGCTGGTAGCGCAGCACCGCCTGCTCGGCCGCCCGCAGGTCGCAGGGCGCGCTCCACAGCATCCGGCGGGCCGCGTCGTACCGCTCCACCAGCAGCGGGTCCTCCGCCGCCCCGAGCCGCGCCACCTTCGCCTTGTACGCGTCGAGCCGGCCGCGCAGCTCCGCCCGGACCGCGAGCGGCGCCGTCACCGCCGTCAGCGACTCCCTGGCCCGCAGCAGTTCGTCCTCCGCCTCCGCCTCCAGGGCGTCCAGGAGCGGCGACAGCCGGTGCCACTGGGCGTGCCTGCGGTACTCGGCGGCCGTCGCCAGCCGCTCCTGCAGGGCCGTCGGCGGCCCGCTCACGGCCGGCACCTCCGAGGCGGCGATCTTCGCCAGGACCTCACCGCGCGCGGCCCGGGCCTCCGCCAGCGTCCGGTCCGCCCGCGACAGCACGTCCCGCAGCCGCAGCAGCCGGTCCTCGGAGTCCTGCCGCACCGCCAGGACCGCCTCGATCTCGCGCCGCACGTCCTCCAGGGCCAGCGCCGCCCGGTCGTACCGCTCCGTGTCCGGCCGGCCCCCGCCCGGCGCCGAACTGGCACCGGCCGGCCGCCAGAAGGCCAGCGGATCGGTCACCACCTGGGCGCGCAGCGCCGTCAGCTCGGCCGTGATCTCCTCCAGCGCGTCACCGGCCGGGTGCTCCCCGGGCCGGACACCGACCGAGTGCGCCAGCGACCGCGTCCGGCGCAGTTCGGCGGCGAGCAGGTCTATGCGGGCGGGCAGCGCCGACCAGACGGCGTCGGCGGTGACCACCACGTCGAGCGAGGAGGCGTACAGCTCGTTCATCCGCCGCACCAGCCGGTCCAGGCTGAACAGCTCGGCGAGCACCGGCTCCCCGCCCGCCCCGCCCGGGACGGCCACCCACGCGCCGCGCAGCCGGTCGGTGAGCTCCGCGAGCTCCTCCCGGCCGGGCCAGCGGCGGCGCGCCCGGATCTCCCGCGCCTCCCGCAGCGCGGCCGTGTAGGCGTCGAAACAGTTCCAGAGCAGGCCGATGGTGCGCTCGGCGACCGCCCAGCGCTCCCGGGTCGTGCCCGTCAGCTCCGCCCCTTCGAGGAGCCTGCGGCCGGCGTGGTCCTGGAGCGCGAGGAGCGAGTCCTCGATCGCCTTGTGCTCCGCGCCGAGCCGCGCCAGCGCACGGTCCGCCTCGTCCCGGTCCATCACCGGCCCAGGAGGTCCCGCGACGCTCATCGATCACCTCTTCCGCTCGCGTGTGCCGGGGCCGTGGCGGCCCCGGCGCTACTTGTACAGGGGGGCGGGCGGGGCGGTCATCCCGGGCAGGACGGCCTCCAGCCACTTCTGGTAGGCCTTCTGCCAGGGGCCCTTGCGGTACCCCTCCAGGACCTGGTTGACCCGGCGGACCAGGTCGTCGTTGCCCAGCTTGGCCGCCACCGCGTAGTACTCCTTGGTGAAGCGCGTGCCCTTGAGCTCGACGGCCGGGTCCTGGGCGGCCTGGCCGGCCGCGAGGGCGCTGTCGGTGACGACCGCGTCCACCTCGCCCAGCTGGAGGCGGGCCAGGCAGTCCAGCTGGTTGGGCACGGTCAGCAGGTCCTCGTCGTCCTTGGTGCCGTCGCCCGGGTCCTTGAAGACGGCGCCGAAGGCGTTCTCCTCCAGGGCCTCGTAGGCGGTGGAGCTCTCGGCCGTGCAGACCCTCTTGCCGCGCAGCGAGGCGTCGTGGCCGGTGATGCTGCGGTCGAGCTTGGGCGCCAGGACCTGCTGCCCGGTCTCGAAGTAGGCGGTGGAGAACGCGACCTGCTGGATCCGCCGGCAGTTGACCGTCATCGTCCGCACGACGAGGTCGACCTTGCCGTTGTCCAGGGCGGCGACCCGCTGGTTGGTGGGGACCGCCCGGAGGATCACCGCGTCCTCGTCACCGAGGATGTCCTTGGCGATGGCCTTCGCCAGGTCGATGTCGAAGCCCTGGAGGGTTTGCGTCTCCGGGTTCCGGTAGCCCCAGAGGTAGCTGGACTGGTCGACGCCGACGATCAGCTTCCCGCGTTTCCTGATGGCCCGCAGGGTGGGGCCGTCGGCGGTGGACGGGCGCAGCGAGGCCTCCGGGTCGCGGCAGGTGTCCGCCTTGACCTGGATGCCCGTGCCGACGCCCGGGCCGGTCACGGGGGCCCCGGGCACGGCCGCCGCGCCCCCGCCGTGCGCCAGCGGCAGCAGGGTCAGGGAGGCGGTCAGACCGCAGGCCACGGCCATGGCGGCGACCCCGCCCCAGCCGCGCAGCCGGGCCGCCGCCCGCCGCACCGCCCGCGTGGACGCGCCCGGCGCCGTCCGCCGCGCCAGCGGGTCCGCGCCGCCCGCTCCGTACGAACCGTCCGTCATCCCGCCCCCTCTCACCGGTACTCCGACAGTCTGCGGTTGATGCCGAGCAGGGCGCCGAGCGCGCCGAGGAAGCCCAGCGCCATGGCGCCGGCCGGGAGGGCCGCCAGCGCGTCCCCGGCGTTCCCGGCGGCGCGGGTGAACTCCGCCTGCTCATGGGCGAGACCCCGCTCCAGGGCCGCGTCGACCCGGTCGAAGGTCTCGCCCGTCGTTCCCTTCGGGCCGATGATCAGCCGCAGGGCGCCCAGGAAGTCGCCGCCCTCGCCCAGCGCGCGGGCGGCGGTGTGGCGCTGCTTCCACTCCGCCGCGCGGGCGGCCGCCTCGTCCACCGGGCCGCGCCCGGCGTCGTCGTCCGCGAGCTCCCGCGCCCCGGCGAGCGCCGTGGTCAGGGCCTCCATGGCGGTCGCGTAGTCGGCCTCGTACTTGTCGTCCTTGCCGTCCTCGGTGAGCACCGCGCCCCGGGCGACCTGGGTCAGGTTCTCGTTGGCCCGGGCCTTCAGCGAGCTGATCCGGGCCTCGTTGAGGAGCTGGAGCGAGGCCTGGCCCTGGGTGCGGGCGGTGCTCAGTTCGGAGCGGGCCACGGTGTGGGCGGCGAGGAGCCAGACCAGCACGGCGAGCGAGGCGGCGGTGGCGGCGAGCAGCCCCGGGCTGAACACCCGGTGGGTACGGGTGTAGTGCCGTCGCTGCGCCCACGCGAGCACCCCGAGGGCGAGCAGGCCCACGGCGAGCGAGGCGACCGGCCGGGCGCGGGCCGCGTCGTCGTCCCGCCGGAGCCGCTCGGTCTCCGCCGCGTACAGCCGCTCGGCCGCGGGCAGCATGTGCCGGGTCATCTGCTGGTTGGCGTAGCGGAGATAGGCGCCGCCGAGCGGCAGCCCCTGACGGTTCGCCGCGCGGGCGCGCTCGACGAGGCCGGTGTAGCGGGGCAGTTGCTCGTTGAGCGTGGTGATCTCGCGGCCCGAGGCGGACGAACCGTCCGTCTGCGCCGCCGCTTCGACCAGGAGGCGGGAGGCGGTGGCGATGTCGCGGAGGTAGCGCGCGCGGGACTCGGGGGACTCCAGGGTGCCCGCCAGGATCCCGGCCGCCGCGGTGGAGTCGGCGTCGGCCAGCGAGCGGTAGACGGCGGCGGCGTCGGCGCTCAGCGGCTGGCTGCGGCGCACGACGTCCTCGGCGGCGGAGGCCCGGCCCGCCACCTCGTACGCGGTGACCGCGCCGAACGCGACGACGAGCAGCGCGAGCACGGCCCCCAGGATCTGGAGGCGGCCCGGTTCGGTCGTCGCCGCCTCGCGCAGCCGCTCACGGGCCACGGCCCGGGCGCTGCGGCCCCCGGGCACCACGGCGAAGGGGTCGGCGGCCGGGCCGGGGGAGGCCTGCCCGGTCGCGGCCGACGGCTGCGCGGGCACACCGGCGGAACCCGCGTACGCGGTGGCCGCGCCGCGCGCCGCCGGCGCGGCGGGCGCGTTCGGCGGGTGTGTCACTGGACCTCCCCCTCGGTCGCCGACATCGGCGCGTCCCCTCCGTCTCCCGGCGGGACGTACCACCGGCGAGCAGTATGGCCTCAGCGGCCGTCCCGCACACCAGGGTTGACGCGATCTTGTCCTTATGGTGCCGCATGCCCCCGGCGCATCCTCGGGCGAACCCTCCCCCTCTGAATACACCTTCCGGCCCGGATCGGTTCCGTTCGAGTCGCCACTCGAACAGGTGATACGGGAGCGGGGCGCCCCCCTCCGGGAGGGGAACGCCCCGCGTGAGCCGCGCGCGAGCCCCCACGTGCCCGCGCGTCCGGCCCGTCCACGCCCCCCGGCTTCCGGACCTGTTCAGCCCTCGTAGTGCGCCCGCAGCCGGGCCGCCGCCTCCGGCCGGGCCGCCGCCTCGTCCAGGGCGAGCAGCGCCGCCCCGAGGACCGGCGGCGCCGTCACGTATCCGGTCACCGCCTTCGGCGCGCGCTCGGCGAGCAGGTCGCCGATCCGCCGCTCCAGCTGCGGGTGCCGGGCGGCCAGGACGCTGCCGCCCAGCATCACCGGGGTCTCCTGCGCCAGGAGTCCGAGCCGGCCGAGCGCCACCACCGACATGGCCACGACCTCCTCCGCCTGCCGGTGCACGAGCCCCAGCGCCACCGGGTCGCCCGCCGCCGCCACCCGGAAGAGGACAGGCGTCAGCTCGTGCTTGCGGGCGGGCGGGATCCGGCCCAGGTGCAGGGCCTCGATCAGCCCGTACATCGACTCCAGGCCGAAGTGCCCCGGCAGTTCGCGGGCCAGCGCGGTCGGTTCGCCGCGCCCGTCCTCGGCGCGGGCGGCCCACCACAGGGCCTCGTCGGCGAGTCCGCCGCCCCCGCCCCAGTCACCGGAGATCTTCCCGATCGCCGGGAAGCGGGCCGTGCGCCCGTCCGGCGTCATGCCCACGCAGTTGATGCCGGCCCCGCAGACCACGGCCACGCCCCGCGGCTCGTCGATCCCCGCCCGCAGGATCGCGAAGGTGTCGTTGTGCACCCGCACCGATCCGCTCCAGCCCCGGGCGAGGAGCGCGCGGTGCAGCTCCGCCTCCTCCACGGGCAGGTCGGCGTTGGCCAGACACGCCGTGACATGGGCGAAGCGGACCGGGACGGCCGCCTCGCCCGCCGCCCGCCCCACGATCTCGGCCAGTGCGTCGACCGCCGTCCCGATCCCCACCACCGGAGGCTGGAACCCGCCGCCGCGCGCCGTGCCGAGCACGGCTCCCTCCGTGGAGAGGACCACGGCGTCGGTCTTGCTGTTCCCCGCGTCGATCGCGAGGAGGATTTCGTCCGGGCTTCCGTTCACGCCCACGCGAGGTGCTCCCGGTTGTGCGCGATCAGCCGGTCGGTGAGCCCCTCGGCAGTGGCGTACTGCCCGACCAGCGGGTGGGCGAGAAGCGCCTTGGACACCCGGTCGCGGCCCCCGCGCAGCGCCGCCTCCAGGGCGAGCTCCTCGTAGGCCGTGACGTGGGCGATCAGCCCCGCGTACAGCGGGTCGAGCGGCGCCACCGGCAGCGGCACGGGTCCGGACGGACCGACCGCCGCCTGCGTCTCGATGACGGCGTCGTCCGGCAGGAACGGCAGCGTGCCCCGGTTGTACGTGTTCACCACCTGGTACGGGGAGCCCGCGCCGCCCAGCAGCGCGGCCGCCAGGTCCACGGCCGCCTCCGAGTAGAAGGCACCGCCGCGCTTCGCGAGCAGGGCCGGCTTCTCGTCGAGCGCCGGGTCCCCGTACATCTCCAGGAGTTCCTTCTCCATCGCCGCGACCTCGGCGGCCCGCGAGGGCTTCGTGCCCAGCTCCCGCACCACCTCGTCGTGCGCGTAGAAGTAGCGCAGGTAGTACGAGGGGACGACGCCGAGCCGGTCCAGGACCGCCCGCGGCAGACGCAGGTCGCCGGCGATCGCGTCGCCGTGCTCGGCGAGCAGCCGCGGCAGCGTGTTCTCGCCCTCCGGGCCCCCGATCCGTACCGCCGTCTCCCACGTCAGGTGGTTGAGCCCGACGTGGTCGAGGTGGATCTCGGACGGGGCGAGGTCCAGGAGCGCGGCGAATTTGCGCTGGAAACCGATCGCCACGTTGCACAGGCCGACCGCCTTGTGGCCGGCGTGGAGCAGCGCGCGCGTGACGATGCCGACCGGGTTGGTGAAGTCGATGATCCAGGCGTCCGGGTTGGCGCGGCGGACCCGCTCGGCGATGTCCAGGACGACGGGGACCGTGCGCAGCGCCTTGGCCAGACCGCCGGCGCCCGTGGTCTCCTGGCCGACGCAGCCGCACTCCAGCGGCCAGGTCTCGTCCTGGTTCCGGGCGGCCTGGCCGCCGACCCGCAGCTGGAGCAGGACGGCGTCGGCGCCCTCCACCCCGGCGTCGAGGTCGGCGGTGGTGGTGATCGTCCCCGTGTGGTCCTGCTTGGCGAAGATCCGCCGGGCGAGCCCGCCGACCAGCTCCAGACGGTCGGCGGCCGGGTCGACGAGGACCAGTTCGGTGATGGGCAGGGTGTCGCGCAACCGCGCGAAACCGTCGATCAGTTCGGGGGTGTAGGTGGATCCGCCCCCCACGACAGCGAGCTTCATGATGTGTGCGTCAGCCCTTCACTCCGGTGAGTGTGACTCCCTCGACGAACGCCTTCTGGGCGAAGAAGAACACGAGGATCACGGGGGCCATGACCAGGACGGTCGCGGCCATGGTCAGGTTCCAGTCGGTGTGGTGCGCGCCCTTGAAGGACTCCAGGCCGTAACTGAGCGTCCAGGCGGCCGGGTTCTCGGAGGCGTAGATCTGCGGCCCGAAGTAGTCGTTCCAGCAGTAGAAGAACTGGAAGAGCGCGACGGCGGCGATGCCCGGCTTCGCCATCGGCAGCACGATCCGCAGCAGGGTGCGCAGCTCCCCGCAGCCGTCGATCCGCGCCGCCTCGATGTACTCGTCCGGGATGGTCAGCAGGAACTGGCGCAGCAGGAAGATCGCGAAGGCGTCACCGAAGGCCATCGGGATCAGCAGCGGCCAGAGCGTGCCGGACAGGTCCATCTGCTTGGCCCAGAACAGGTACATCGGGATGAGGACGACCTGCGGCGGCAGCATCATCGTCGCGACCACGAGCAGCAGCGACAGGTGCCGGCCCCGGAAGCGGAACTTGGCGAGCGCGTACGCGACGGGCACGGAGGACACCACGACGAGGAGGGTGCCGAGTCCCGCGTACAGCAGCGAGTTCCGCCACCAGGTGAGGAAGCCGGGGGTCTCGAAGACCTTGACGTAGTTCTCCGGGTGCCACGTGTTCGGAGTGAGGTCCCGGGTGAGCGCCTGCGCGTCGCTCATGAGGGAGGTGAGCAGGACGAAGACGAACGGCAGCACGAAGAAGAGGGCCGCGGCGACCGCCAGGGAGTGCACGGCGATCCAGTGCAGCAGCGCCTTGCGGCGGGCGGTCCGCGCGGCGGACCCCGCGGGTCCGGCCGCGCGCCCGTCGCGGGGGCGGTCGAGGACGGTGGAGGTGCTCATGGTTCAGTCACCCGAGCCGATCAGGCCGCCGCGCCGGCGCATGAGCAGCGCGGTGCAGGCCATGGAGAGGGCGAACAGGACGAGGGCCACGACGCAGGCGGCGCCGTAGTCGAAGCGGCCGAAGCCGAGGGTGTAGACGAGCTGCGGCAGGGTCAGCGTGGAGTCGTCGGGGTGGCCGGGCTCGAAGGTCTGCCCGGAGCCGCCGATCACGCCGGAGGCGACCTTCGCGGCCACGATCGGCTGCGTGTAGTACTGCATCGCGCCGATGATCCCGGTGACGACCGCGAAGAGGACGATCGGCGCGATGTTCGGCAGCGTCACGAACCGGAACCGCTGCCAGGCGGAGGCGCCGTCCAGCTCCGCCGCCTCGTACTGCTCCTTCGGCACGTCGAGCAGCGCGGCCATGAAGATGACCATGAGGTCGCCCACGCCCCACACGGCGAGGACGGTGAGGGCGGGCTTGGCCCAGGCGGCGTCGTTGAACCAGGAGGGGGCGGGGATGCCGACCGCCTCCAGGAGCGCGTTGACGGGACCGGTGCCGGGGTTGAGCAGGAAGACGAAGGCGAGCGTCGCGGCCACCGGCGGCGCCAGGTAGGGCAGGTAGAACAGGGTGCGGAAGACGCCGGTGCCGGTCTTCACCCTGGTGGCGATCATGCCGACGCCGAGGCCGAAGACGACCCGGCAGGTCACCATGACGACCGCCAGCCAGAGCGTGTTCTGCAGGGCGGGCCAGAATTTCGGCAGGTCGGAGAAGACGTACGTCCAGTTGTCCAGGCCGCGCCAGGTGGGCGGGTTGAGCCCGTCGTACCGCATGAGCGAGAAGTAGACGGTCGAGACGAGCGGGTACGCGAAGAAGACGCCGAAGCCGACGAGCCACGGGGCCATGAAGGCCGCCGTGCGCAGCGCCGACCTGCGGCGCTTCGAGCGGAGGGTGTACGTGGTCATGGACGGTTACTTCGCCTGCGCGATGTCGCGGTCGATCTGGGCGGCGGTCTCGGCCAGGCCCTTCCTCAGGTCCGGCACCTGGCCCTTCTCGTACTTCTCGGCGAAGTCCTGGAAGGTGTCCTGGTAGGTGGAGCCGTTCACGGCACCGTCGGAGGTGGTGGACTCGGGGTGCCGGGCGATGTCCAGGAAGACCTTGAACCGCTCGTCCGTCCTCAGGTCGGGGGACTTGAGGGCGTCCAGGGTGGAGGGGACGTTGCCGATGGCGTTGGCGAAGTTCACCACGGCCCCGGTGTCCATGGTCATGTACTTGACCAGCTCCCAGGCGGCGTTCTGCTTGCGGCTCTGCGGGGCGATGCCGATGATCGTGCCGGAGAGGTAGCCCTTGCCGTACTCGTCCACCTCGTCGTCCGCGACGGGCAGCGGCGCGACGCCGACCTCGAAGCCGACCTTGGCCTCCTTGAGGAAGTTCAGCCGCCACTCGCCGTCGAGCTGCATGGCGACCTGGCCGGTGTGGAAGGGGTGCTTGGCGCCCCACTCGTCACCGAAGGTGGCGCGGTAGCGGTCCAGCTTCTCGAAGCCGCCCAGCGCGTCCACCAGGGACTTCTGGTACGTCAGCATCTCGGCGAAGGCCGGGTCCTTGGCGATGTTGGACTTGCCGTCCGCGTCGAAGTAACGGTGGTCCCACTGCGACATGTAGTGGCTCGGAACCGTCTCGTAGCCCAGGTAGTTGGGCATGAAGCCGAGCCGCTCGTAGCCGTTGCCCTTGTGCTTCGTGAGCTTCTTGGCGACCTGGGTGAACTCCGACCAGGTCTTCGGCGGCTCCTTGATGCCGGCGGCCTCGAAGGCGTCCTTGTCGTAGTAGAGGCCGTACGCGTCGGAGAGCAGCGGCAGGGTGCAGCGCTTGCCCTCGAACTGGGTGTAGTCCTGGAGGACCTTGGAGAAGGTCTTGTCGAGGTCGACCCGGTCCCTCTCCAGGAAGGGCTTCAGGTCCGCGAAGGCGCCCGAGTGGCAGAACTTGCCGACGTTGGCGGTGGTGAAGGAGGCGGCGACGTCCGGACCGTTGGAGCCGCCCGCGCGCAGCGCCTGGTTGAGCTTGTCGTCGTTGATGTTGCCGACGACCTTCACCTTGATGTTCGGGTGGGTCTTGGTGAACCGGTCGATGTTGTCCTGGATCGCCTTGACCTCGGAGGGCGCCGACCAGCCGTGCCAGAAGGTGAGGGTGGTCACGGCGTTCGGGTCGTCGGCCGCCGCGTCGCCGGCGGATCCGGTGCAGGCGGTGGCGAACAGGGCGAGGGAGGCGGTGGCGGCGAGCGCGGCGGCTGCTCCGCGGGTGCGTACGGGCATGGCGGTGTCACTCCCGGGACGGAAAGTTTGCGGGGACGGGCGGGGACGTGGTGGGTCGGCCCCGGGGCGCGGAGGGCCCCGGGACGGTCGGGCGGGGACGGGTCAGCGGGAGGTGTCGAAGACCTCGTCGCGGGTGGTGGCGAGGGCGCTTTCGAGGGCGCCGCGCAGGACGGGCCGGTGGGGTACGGCGGTGAGGACGAGCCGGGGCCGGGAGGCGGCCAGGTCGGCCAGCTCGGACTGGACCCGGGCCCGCAGGGGTTCGCCGCCCGCGACGAGGACCTCCCCGGACAGCACGATCAGTTCCGGGTCCAGTACGGCGACGACGGAGGCGAGGCCGGTGGCGAGCCGTTCGGCGTACCGGTCGAGCAGCTCCGCGTACCGGGCGTCCTCCGCGTGGACGGCGGCGGCCCGGGACAGCAGCCCCGAAGCGACCGGTACGTACGGCTGCTCGGGTGTCTCGATGCCGAGGGCGCGGGCGATCCGGGGCACCGACTGGACGCCGGCGAGCTCCTGGTAGCCGCCGGAGTTGGCCTGGGTGACCCGCCGGACGAGCGGGGTGCCCGGCACGGGCAGGAAACCGACCTCGCCGGCGCCGCCGGTGAAGCCGCGGTGGAGGCGTCCGCCGAGGACGACGGCGGCGCCGAGGCCTTCCTCGTTCCACAGCAGGACGAAGTCGCCGTGACCGCGCGCGGCGCCCAGGCGCTGCTCGGCCACGGCGGCGAGGTTGACGTCGTTCTCGTACTCGAACGGCATGGGCAGGGCCGCGGCCAGCTCCGCCAGGAGCGTGGGGGAGTGCCAGCCGGGCAGGTGGGAGGCGTAGCGGAGCCTCCCGGTGGCCGGGTCGAAGGCGCCGGGCGTGCCGATGACCAGGCGCCGCACCTGCGCGCGGCCGATCCCGGCGGCCGCCACCGCCCCGTCGAGGGCCTCGGTGACCTGGCGGACGACCCCGCCGGCGGGACGGCCCGGGGTGCGCAGCTCGAACTCGCCGACCAAGGCGCCGGTGAGGTCGGCGACGGCGGCGTGGATGCGGTCGGGACTCACGTCGAGGCCGGCGGCGTACGCGGCGCGGGCGTTGACGGCGTACAGCTGGGCGTTGGGGCCGGGCCGGCCGGCGGTGGTGCCGGTGGCGACGACCAGCCCGGCCGCTTCGAGGCGGGCGAGGAGCTGCGAGGCGGTCGGCTTGGACAGGCCGGTGAGCTTGCCGATCCGGGTGCGGGAGAGCGGGCCGTGGGCCAGGAGCAGGTCCAGGGCGGCGCGGTCGTTCATGGCGCGCAGCACGCGCGGCGTACCGGGGACCGTGGCGGAGCCGGCGGGGACCGGCGGCGCGCTGCCGGCCGGGGACGCGCCCGTGGTCGCAGCCCCGGGGGCGCCCGGGGCTCCGGGGGTCGTACCGGCCATCTCGGTCGCACCTGCCCTTCGACGCTTTCGGGCCATTGTGCTGCCTGGAAGGGCGGTCGGCGGGCCCGTTGTCCCGACCGCACTGTTAGGAAAGTTTCCTATTCTGTGGAAGGAAGGTAAGGCGCCCGTCACGGGGCCGTCAATACCCGGGAACGCGCGACGCCCCCGAAGGCAACCGAAGAGTTGCCCGCGGGGGCGTCGCGGCGGTCCCCCGACCGCCGCTACTTGTTCAGGTCGGGCTTGGGAAGCGGCGTCGCCGCCGCCGACTGCGGCGAGGTGGTCGACGCGAACGCCGAGGGCGGCGCCATGCCCGCCGTCGGGTCGGCCTGCTCCTCCTCCGCCGGCTGCGGCAGACCGCCCACGATCCGGATGCCCGCCTCGTCCAGGCCCCGCTTGATGCGCCAGCGCAGCTCGCGCTCCACGCCCAGCGCCTTGCCCGGCATCGTCTTCGCCGACACCCGGACCGTCATCGAGTCGATCAGCACCTCGGTCAGACCGAGCACCTCGACCGGCCCCCACAGGCGCTCGTTCCACGGCTCCTCCTTGGCCATGGCCTCGCCCGCCGCGGTGATCACCGACCGCACCTCGTCCAGGTCCTCCGACGGCCGGACCGTCACGTCCACGCACGCCGTCGCCCAGCCCTGGCTGAGGTTGCCTATGCGCTTGATCTCGCCGTTGCGGACGTACCAGATCTCGCCGTCCACGCCCCGCAGCTTCGTCACCCGCAGGCCCACCTCGACGACCTCGCCGGAGGCCACGCCCGCGTCGACCGAGTCGCCGACCCCGTACTGGTCCTCAAGGATCATGAAGACGCCGGACAGGAAGTCCGTCACCAGGTTCCGGGCACCGAAACCGATCGCCACACCGGCCACACCGGCCGAGGCGAGCAGCGGCGCCAGATCGATCTTGAAGGCGCCGAGGATCATCAGGCCGGCCGTGCCCAGGATGAGGAACGACGCGACCGAACGCAGCACCGATCCGATCGCCTCGGACCGCTGCCGCCGGCGCTCGGCGTTGACGAGGAGACCGCCCAGGGCCGTCCCCTCCACCGCCTGCGCCGACCGGTTCATCCGGTCGATCAGCTTCGTCAGGGCGCGGCGGACGGCCATCCGCAGCAGGATGGCCACGACCAGGATCAGCAGGATGCGCAGACCGGTGTTGAGCCAGGTGGACCAGTTCTCCTCCACCCAGCCGGCGGCGTTCGTCGCCCGCTCCGCCGCCTCGTCCAGGGTCACCGGCAAGGGCTCGGGTTCGGTGGCAGCCGCTAGGGCGGACCAGGACACGGGACAACCTCCAGGCATCGCGTACGCAGGCCATCCACAGTAACGGGGCCGCACACCCGGACCCGTGGCCCTGTTCGAGGGAGAGACGGACCTCACCCGGGCACGTAGGAGGAGAGAGCTGCCGATGTGGTCGAGAACACCCCCGGCCGTCACCCCCGTTCCGGACACGTGGTGGCGTTCCGACCAGGCATGAGGAGAGACTGAGAGCAGTTTCGTCCCGGCGCGAGCCACGCGCCGCCGGCGTCATAGGAGGCATCCGTGCCGCACGTCCTGGTCCTGAACGCGTCGTACGAGCCGCTCGGCGTCGTACCGCTCCGCCGCGCACTCGTCCTCGTACTGGAGAACAAGGCCCTCTGCATCGAGGAGTCCGGCGCCTTCCTGCACAGCGAGACCCAAGTCGTCCCCGCGCCCAGCGTGGTGCGGCTGAAACGCTTCGTGCGGGTCCCCTACCGGGGGCCCGTTCCCTTGACCCGCAGAGCCCTCTTCGCCCGGGACGGCGGGCGGTGCATGTACTGCGGGGGCGTCGCCACCAGCGTCGACCACGTCATCCCGCGCAGCCGGGGCGGCACCCACGCGTGGGACAACGTGGTGGCGGCCTGCCGCCGCTGCAACCACCTCAAGGCCGACCGGCACCTGCGCGAGCTGGGCTGGCGGCTGCGTCACCAACCCGCCCCGCCCACCGGCCTGGCCTGGCGGATCATCGGGACCGGACACCGGGACCCCCGCTGGCTGCCGTACCTCAAGGCGTTCGGCGCCGAGGACGTGATGGCCCGGATCGACTCCGTCGCCGACACCCCCGAAGGGGCGTTGACGACGGGCTGATCCGGGCCTTCCGCGTACCGGGGGAGACCTCCTAGGGGGTCTCCTCCGGTGCCGTCGCCCGACCCGGGGCGTCCGGGGCCTGTGCCGGGGGCGCCGCGGGTTCCTCCGGCGTGCCCGCGTCCGGGGCCTGGGGCGCGGGCGGCGTGGCCGGGGACGCCGGGGAGCCGCCGGCCTGCGGGCCCTCCGGTGCCTTCGGGTCCTTCCCGGGCCGGGCCGGCTCCGCCACCGCGTACGTCTCCACGGTCCAGAGCGAGTAGCCGTACCGGGTCGCCCGGGCCTCACCGCGCACCCGCAGGAAGCGGGTGTCCGCCGCGTCCATCCGCACCGACTCCCGGCCGCCCCGCCCGTCCTCGACGCGCGCGGCCGTGCGCCAGCTGCGGCCGTCCGGCGACACCTCCACCCGGTAGCGGGAGGCGTACGCGTCCTGCCAGTGCAGCACCACCCGCCCTATCCGGGCCGGGGCGGGCAGCTCCAGCTGCCACCAGGCGTCGTCCTCGGCGGGGGAGGACCAGCGGGTCGCCGGATCACCGTCCACCGCCGAGGCGGCCGGGAAGTCCGGCGTCTCGTCGCCCGAGGACGTCGCCGTCGCCGTCCGCGCCAGGTCCGGGCCGGCCGTGCGCGGGAACGCCCGCACGGTCAGCACCCGCTCCTCGCCGGCGAAGGAGACCGGCACCCGGTACGCGCCGGCCGGCGCGTCCGCCGCCACCGACACCTCCAGCGGCACCGTCGTCCGGGCGCCCCGCTCCACCACCGTCCGCCGCGGCACCCGAACGGAGACACCCTTCGGGGCCTTCGCCGTGACCGCCCCGGCGACCTCGCCCGCCCGGACACCCGACAGCTCCAGGTCCACCCGCTGGGCCGCGCCGCCGATCTCGGCGTCCGTCCGCGACCGCTTCAGGTCCAGGCCGGCCCGCGGCCCGTCCGCGAACCACGGCACCAGGGAGCGCACCTCGGGCGCCGCGGCCCCCTCGTCCCAGACCACCCGCAGGGCGTCCGCGCGCACTCCCTTCGGCTCCGGCTGCGTCCAGCCGCCGGCCGCCAGCGGGCCGAGGGCGCGCCAGCCCTCGCCGGGGACGGACGCCTCCACGCGCGCGTGCCCGTCACCCGTCCCGGGCACCGTGAGCACCGTCACGGCCTCCAGGGCCCGGGGGCGGTCCAGCTTCACCGTGTACGCGCCGGCCGTGCGCTCGGGCCGCCGCGCCTCGGGCCGGCCGGTCCCCGTCCAGGCGGCCGACTCGGTGAGCGCCGCGTCGAGGAACGGGCCCAGCACTCCCGCGCCGACCGTCACCTGACCGGGCTCCAGGGACGCCCGCAGCGGCTCCAGGCGCAGCCGGGCCCGCCACGCCGCCGTCCCGTCCCCCCGGTCCTGGGCGAGCAGCATGTCGACCGCCGCCTCGCCGGCCCGGCCGTACCGGGAGAGCCGCTCCAGCCACGGACCGGTCTCGTCGCCCAGGGCGCCGCCCGCGGTGCCCGCGAGCCGCCGCGGGGCCTCACCCATCACCGTGAACGCGGCCCGCAGCTCCCGCGCGGCCTTCTCCCGCGCCGCCTTCTCCCCGGGCCCCGTGCCCGGGAGGGCGCGGGCGGAGCGGAACGCGGCCAGGAGCGGCTTCAGATAGGCCGACTCGGCGCCCGGCGCGAGGATCGAGGAGGCGTCGTTCCCGGCGAGCGCCCACAGTGCCTCGCGGGCCGCCGGGTCCGGGCCCGCGAGGTCGTCGACGGCCGCCCGCCAGGACTCCTGGGGCCGGTAGCCCTTGGGGTTCCAGGCGTAGTCGGCGGCGGTGAACAGCGGCACCCGCGAGGCCACCGGCTGCTCCATCGCGTGGGCGAGGAAGGCGGCGGACCCGGCGGCCACGGCCGGTTCCCGGCCGGTGTGCGGTCCGAGGAAGAGACGGTCCTGCGCGTAGTCGTTGACCGGGTAGTTGTCCATGGTGACCAGCGGGTGGCCGCCCAGGGCCGCGCGGACCCCGGCCATCTCGCCACCGGTGATGGTGCGCGGCACCACCCCGACGCCGGTCCAGGCCACCCGCACGCGCGCGTCGAGCGCCCCGGCGAGCGCCGTCCGGTAGGCGGTGGCGCCGTCCTGGAAGTACTCCGTCGGCATCACCGTCAGCGGTTCGGCGTCCGGGTGCCGCTCGGCCAGGTGCCGGGCGACGGTGTTCGCCACGCGTGCGTGCGCGGTGGCGGCGCCCGCAGCGTCCCGCCCGAAGACCTCGGCGTCCCGGGCGCAGTGCCACTCGCCGTACCCGGCGTCCTGGAACTGGAGCTGGAACGAGCGGAAGCCGAGCTCCCACATCGCGTCGAGCTTCCGCGTCAGGGCCC
>NZ_JAPSIW010000413.1 GCF_031178505.1 Streptomyces sp.
GGGGCGGCGGTGCCATCCGCCGCCCCGGCGGGGTTGGACTACTTGAGCGACTGGGCGAGTGCGTCCCGCACCGCGCCGATCTCGGTACCGGCCGCGACCATCGGCGCGAAGAGCGAGGCACCGAATGCTGCGATGTGCAGCTCCTGCCCGGTGCTGCTGGTCTTGCTGGCCTCGACGTAGCCGTGCCAGTAGGCCGCGAGCACGCCGTCGCTCAGTCCGTCCAGCTCCTCCAGCGGGGTCTTGTCCTCGTCGGCGGCGGTGGCCATGAGGTAGTCGCGCAGGCCGGTCAGCGCGGCCTCGGGGAGTTCCTGGGTGGAAGCCATCGGGTACCTCTTCCGTACGGGTTTCGAGTGGTGGTGCCGGTCGGGGCGCCATCCCCTTCCAACAAGAAGAACAATACCATCTTTTGCCAGCATTGGAAGTGCTGTGGGGCACGTTTCCGATCCTTTTTCGTCCCCGGGCCCAAAGCCGCTACCCTGGTGTTTCCTCGTTCCGCGTGGAAGTAGCGCCCCCTTCTGGGGATGTCGCCACCACGCGCGGTGCGGGTTTCGAGAGGACCGGCGACCGCGCCAGCCTGCCGCACTTGTGCGGGGGGTCCTGCCTTATGGCAGGGCGGTCGCCGGTCTGCGTTTCGGCTACGCCGTGGCGGCGGTCAGGTGGGCGTTGACGCCCCGTACGAGATTCGCGGCGTCCGCCCGCGCAGTCGATGTCTGCGAGCGGGGGCCGGGGCGGCGGTGCCGTCCGCCGCCCGGCCGGGGCGGGTCAGAACTCGTTGTCGATCCAGACCAGCCCGTACGGAGTGGTGCGCCAGGAGGACATGCAGCCGTGTTCCACGGCGGCCAGGGCCTCCGTGAGGTCCTGGTGGTCGCGGGTGTCGTAGCGTCCGGCCCGGGCCGCGCGCCGGACCGTGTCGAGCCGGTCGACGCCGACCGCCTTGGCGCGGCCGGCGCGGTAGTCCTCATGGGCCGCGCGCAGCTCCGCGCGCCAGTCGGCGCGCTCCTCGGCGTCCGCCGGGGGTGGGCCGGCGTCCTGGCGGGCCAGGTAGGCCAGCGCTCGGGCCTCGTGCACGGGGGCCCTCACGCGGCGGCCAGACTGCGGGCGGCGGCGCACTGGACGACCGCGACCACCAGGGCGGCGGTGTCCTGGGCGAAGCCGCCCGCTCCCTCGGACCGGTAGACCTCTGTCTCTCCTTCGTCGCTGCGGTCGGCGTGCGGCCGGTAGAACGCGACCCATCCGGGGTGTGCGTCCATGGGGCTGTCGGTGTGACCGGTACGGTCCGCGATCCAGATTTCGGGCCCGCCCGCGATGTCGACGGTGACCATGTCGGTGCCGGTGTGGAGATCGGTGCTGCTGCGGGCGGTCAGCCCGTGGGCTTCGAGCGTGCGGATCAGCCGGTCCCCGGCCTCGTCGGTGTAGGGGTCGATACGAACGTCTGTCATGGTGCGCTCTCCTCGTTGCGTGGTGGGGTTTCGAGGGCCGGGGCGGCGGTGCCATCCGCCGCCCCAGCCGGGGTGGGACCGTCAAGGAACGGGCCCGCCCGGTACCGCTGTTACTCCTGCTCGCCGTCCTCTTGGTCACCTTCGGCGGGCTCGTCCGCGCCCGCGTCCGTCTCGTTCTCGGGGTCCGCGTTCTCTACCGCCCCGGCCGGTTCCTCGTACTCCTCGTCCATGTCGTCGTCCTCCTCCTCGCCCTCGTCGGGGGCGGGGCTCTCGGCCTTCTGCGCGGCCCTGGCCGCTTCCCGCTCCTCGCGCTGCCGCTCCTGCTCGGCCATGCGCTCGGCTGCGGCCTCGGCCTCCTGCTCGGCGGTGGCCACCGTCTCCGCCTCAACCTCCGTCACGCCGTACCCGTGCCGCTTCAGGAAGGTGATCCACTCGGCGGTCGCGGGCCTGATCCGGCCGCGCACCGAGGGGCCGTAGTGGTAGTGGGGCTCCCCGCGCCATGCGTCGTCCTTCATGTGCTCGGCCTCGTAGTAACCCGCCACGTGCGCGAACAGGACCCACCAGTACCGCTTGTTCGCGGTCTTCTTGATCAGGGAGGCGATCACGTCCTTCGGCTGGCGGGTGAGCCGCTCGTCCCCGAGGAACTTCGCGAGCATCGCCCCGTGCTCCTGGCTGCCGACGTAGTGCACGTAGTGCCCATCGCTCACGAGGAGCGTCCGCATGATCAGCTCCTTGATGTCGGCCGGGGCCTCGCCCTTGTCCTTGCACATGTCCGCGATGTGGGCCTCTCGGCCCGCGCGGGCCGTCCGCCACGCGAGGTTGTTCACCTTCACGCGGCGGCGCTCCTCGCGCGCGGCCTCGATCTTGGCGGCCTCCTCCTCGCCCGGCTCGCCGCCGTCGTCGTCCTGGGCGGCCCCGGCGATCCGGTGCCCGTGCTTCTTCCAGTCGACGCACAGCCACACCACCTCGGCCGCGTCGGGGTCGATGGTGGCCGCGTGCCCCTCGCAGGTCTCGCCGTGCCCCTGCTCGCTCATCGGCATACCGATCTTGCTGACCAGCTCCTCCAGCGGCCGGGCGGTGCTGTAGGTCCAGTTCCACACCCAGTGGACCGTCGGGACCTTCTTCTCGGCCAGTTCGGCCTTCAGGGTCTCGATCCGCTCGGTCCGGACCTTCTTGGCGCGCAGCTCCTGCATGGCGGTCTTCCACGCACCGCGCTTGGTGTTGCCCTCCTGCTCGTCCTTGGCCTTGGCCCGCATGAGCGTGACCTGGGCGTTGGGCACGTCCTTGACCTCGTCGTAGTCGCCCAACTCGACCCAGTCGAATTCGATCTCCTCGTCCCGGAGTTCTTCGAGGGTCTCCGGGTCCATCTGCGCGACCTTGTGGGCCGCGTCCAGCTCCTCCTCGGTCCGGCCGATGGCGGCGGCCAGGCTGCGCTTCCGGGCCTTGGGCACCTTCTTGGCCTTGACCATCAGGGCGAGCTGCTCGGCGGCGTCCACGTCGTCCTGCGCGCTCGCCTGGCGGCGGTGCAGGTTCTCCACCATCGATACGGTCAGCGCCTCGTCATCGACGCCGCGCAGGTCGTCCCGGATGATCGCCGGAATCTTCCGGTACTCGCGCCCTTCCTCGGCGGCCGCCTTGGCGACTCGGTACGCGGCCAGGGTGCGGCGCTGGCCGATCACGATGCCAAGCTGTCCGTCGCGCTCGCCCTCCTGCGGGCGAAGGATGATCGCCTGCTGAACGCCGACCTCCTCGACGCTGGCGATCAGCGCCGGGTCGGGCTCGGTGGTGTCGCCCTCCTCACGCTTCTTGCGGTGGTTGTACGGGTCGACGACGACCAGCTTCTCCGTACCGCCGTCGGGGTCGAAGTCGAGCGGATCGATCGCCACCAGGCGGCCGAAGGCTGCCGGTTCGGCCGTCTCGTTCTCGGTGGCCTGCTCGGCCTGCGTCACGGTCACGTTTGTGCCTTTCGTTCGTACGAATTTCGAGTGGTGGGGCCGGAAGGGGTGCCACCCCCTCCCAACAAGCTCAATATTACCAGTGTTGACCCTGATCACCTAGCAAAAAGGGGTACCTGACCAGGGTTTTTCCGGGAACCGAGGGGGACTCGCACGCCCCCTCCGGGCCGGTGCACCCCGCCTCGTTGCCAGCCGCTTTCGGTGGCCCCGGGCCGGGGCCGGCGTCCCGGGCGAGGGCTGCGCCACGGCGGTGCGGGGGCCGCCGCGAACGCGCGCAGATGCTGGACAGCAACAGCGCGGTCGTCGTTCTCGACAGCTCACCCGTCGGCCGGCGCGGAGGCGGACGGGTGACGGGCTGCCGTCGCGTCCGGCCGATGCCCCGCCCGGTCCGGCCGGACGTACCGGCCGGACCGGGCGGAGGCCTTCACCAGCGGACGGGGTCCCGGCCCGGGGCTGAGGTCTCGACCCATTGGATGCCGCCGCTCCGCGTCACCTGGATCTCGCCGCGCTCGCCCTCCTCGCCGTGGAACTTCAGCTCGCTGGCGACTTCGTGACCGGCTGCCAGGCAGAGCCGGACGAACCTGGCGAGCGGTTGGTGGATCGCTCCGCTCTTGGAGACGTGGGAGACGGCGAGCGCGCTGACGGTGATCGGCTGCGCCTGGTCGAGCGGCACGTCCTCCGGAATCAGGGCCCATACGCCCACCAGGTCGGACCAGGGGCCTGCGGCGTCCGGGTCCTCGACGCTGGGGGCCAGGCAGAGGATCGGCAGATCCGGCCCCTGCGTCAAGGGACGGAGGGCGGGGACGGGGATCGGCGGGGTGACCTGAACGGTTCCCTGAACGCTGTAGTCGTAGCCCATATGGGGCGGCTCCATTCCGTGCTCGGTTCGGGTTTCGAGGGGGGCCGGTCGGGGTGCCATCCCCTTCCGGCCGGGGGCCCGGGGACGGCCCTGGTGGCCGCCCCCGGCTCGCCTCAGTGCGGCAGGTGCTCGCTCGGGCGCATGATCGTGATGACGCGCTCGCCGTTGTCGCCGGGCGATGCCTCGGCCACCAGGGATACGCGCTGCGGGTCGCGGCTGCGGCCGTCGACCGGGACGCGGTAGTGGGCGAACGCGAGCCGGGGCGGGCGGCCGGACCCTGCGGCGGCCTTGATCGCCCGGGACGCGGTGATGAGCAGGTCCCACTCCCGTTCGGCGTCGTCCAGCCGGATGCCGGTGTCCCACGCGTACGTGTCGGGGACGGCGACGCAGTCCGCGTGGACGGCCTCGGTCATGGCCACTGAGGCGGGGAACTCGACCTCGGCGGCAATGTCGGGGTCGGCCTCGATCAGCGCGCCGGTCTTGATGGCGTGGGCGCGGGTGTTGACGGTGCCGGTCATGGTGCTCACTGGGGTGCCTCTCGTTGTGCGTACGGATTTCGAGCTGGACCGGGGGCGGCGGTGCCAACCGCCGCCCCCGGGGCGGGGGTCAGAACTTGTCGGACTGGATCGCGTAGTGCGTTCCGGGGAAGGTGGCGACGTGCTTGAACAGCTGACCGGCGACGATGATCAGCTCACGGCCCGTCACGCTCTCGAACTGGTCGACGTGGTGAACGTTCGCCTCGGCCGCCTGGAGGAGGGCGGCGATCTCGGCCTGGAGCGGGGAGGCTGCGCGGACCTGGACGACCTCAGCCGCGTAGTGGGCATACTCCTCCGTCGCCCAGTCCAGGACGACCGTGTACGAGCGCATCCCCCCGCTGGCCGCGCGACGGCGGGCGCGGACGGTCCGGATGGCCTCGATGAGTGCGCGCATTGGGTGCTCCTCAGTTGGTTTCGAGTGGTGGTGCCGGGAGGGGCGCCACCCCCTCCCAACAAGCTCAATATTACCAGTATTAGGCCGGAATCGGAAGCTGCAAAG
The DNA here is from genome assembly GCF_031178505.1 of Streptomyces sp. GTDB lineage: Bacteria > Actinomycetota > Actinomycetes > Streptomycetales > Streptomycetaceae > Streptomyces > Streptomyces gulbargensis. The sequence goes on from NZ_JAPSIW010000413.1 coordinate 5,289, forward strand.
GGCTTCTGGCCAGGGTTTTCTTGGTTCACCACCCCTGGATCGCGCGGTGCGCGATCCAGGCCAGGGCGGCGAGTCGCTCGTGCGCCCGGAGGTACGGGGACAGCTCGGCGGGCCGGGCCTGCCCGTCGACCTCGACCGTCCAGGCGGTGGCAAAGTTGCGCGTGAAGCGGTCATACCGCCATGCGACAGCGCGACCGTCGACGTGGCACTCCACCCGCATCGCCCGGGAGCCCAGCGAATCCAACATCGGCCCCCGGTCGCAACGGGGCTCCTCCTCGATGTACCGGGGGCTCTCGACCCGGTGCCGGAGCAGACCCAGCCGCGCCACGAGGGTGGCGGCCAGCTCCTGCGCACCAACGATGCCCTGCCGGTAGGGGGCCAGCCCGAGCGGGATCTGGTACTCCACGGGGCGGTAGGTGACGGTGTCGCGGGGGTCGATGGTCAGCAGGTGCATGTCGTCTGCCTCCAGTGTGGGTTTCGAGTGGTTCCCGTTGTCCGGGGTGCCACCCCCTTCCAACAAGCTCAATATTACCAGCACTGGACCGGATCACCAAGCTGAAAAGGGGGCCTGACCAGGGTTTTTCCCGGAAATTCCATGATCTTTTAGCGGGTGTCCGGGCCCCGCCGACCCCCCTCCCAGCCAGCCGTCTTTCCCTCCCCGGCCACCAGCCGGCCCGCACCCTTCGACGTCGCGCAGCTCCGCCAGGCCCTCCTCGACCTCAGCCCCCGGACGGCCACCACGGCGGCGCCGGCACCCGGGCACGGCGCTCCCCTCCCCCGCCTCGACCACAACGGACCTCAGCCCGTCCCCCGGTCCCCGGGGGGCGGGCGTCCGGAGGAGCCCCCCGGGGCCCCGCGCAAGGAGCGAAGCGACGCAGCCCGCAGGGAGCAAAGCGACCGGAGGGCCGCAAAAAGGAGGGCCCC
>NZ_JAPSIW010000414.1 GCF_031178505.1 Streptomyces sp.
CATGCCGTAGATGGTCCCCACCAGGGTGGGGGCGAAGAGGATCGCCGCCCAGGCGGAGATCTTCTTGATCTCCTCGTTCTGTTCGAATCCGGCTTCGGCGAGAGCCCGCATCTCGGCGTTCTGCTGCTGGGTGACCAGGGTTCCGTTGACCGTCAGGATCTCCGTGAGGGCCTGGCGGAATCCGTCGACGCGTTCGCTGGTGTGGGTGACGTGATCGGCGACGTCACGGAGGTAACGCTGGAGTTCCTCGTCCGTGCCGTATTTGGCGAAGCCCGCCATCAGGCCGTGGAGCATGCCGACGAGGGGGCGGGTGGCCCGCTGGAACTCCACCATTTCCCGGGAGAGTTCGTAGATGCGGCGCGACACCGCCGGGTCGCCGCCGAAGACCTCCGTCTCGATCTCGTCGATGTCGTTCTGCACGCCGGCGACGACGGGGGCGTAGCCGTCCACCACCGCGTCGAGGATCGCGTAGAGGACCGCTTCCGGGCCGAGGGCCAGCAGGTCGGGGTCCGCCTCCATGCGGCGCCGGACGGCGGAGAGGTCGGGGGCCGCGCTGTGGCGGACGGTGATGACGAAGTCCGGGCCGACGAAGACGTGCAGCTCCCCGAACTCGACCTCCTCCTGGGCGTCGAGGTAGCGGGCGGCGCGCAGGACGACGAAGAGGGTGTCTCCGTACCGTTCCAGCTTCGGGCGCTGGTGGGCCTCCATCGCGTCCTCGACGGCGAGCTCGTGCAGGTCGAACTCGGCGGCCAGGGAGTGCAGTTCCTGGGCGGTCGGTCGCTGGAGACCGATCCACGCCATGCCGTCGGGGTGCTCCCGCAGCTGCCGGAAGGTTTCCGCGAGCGTGGCGGGGGAGGCGACCCGCCGGCCGTCCCGGTAGAGGCTCGCCTGGACGACGCTCGGGCCGTCGACGCGTGCGGGCGCGGACGGAGCCGCCGGGGCGGGGGTCGGTTCGGACGGGCGGCGCCGGGTGGCGCGGGGGCGGCGGTCGGGCACGGACCCTCACCTCCTGGATCTCCGGGCACGCTCCCGCAGGATATCGGGGGCGGGGGAGCCGGGCCTCCGGCGCCCCGCACCGGACCGGCCGCCATCGGCGCCGACCCCGGCGCCCCGCACCGGCCACCACCCGGCCCCGCCTCCGCCCGCCCGGCGCCCCCGCCCCGCGGCCCCTGACCGACCCGGAGCGCGAGTACCGTCCCGGGCATGGCCTCCACGACGACGTACCCGGTCCTCGGTCCCCGCGCCCTGAACCGGGCCACCCTCGACCGCCAGCTGCTGTTGCGCCGCGCGCCGCTCACCGCCGAGCAGGCGGTCGGCCACCTGGTCGGGCTCCAGGCGCAGAACACCAAGCCCCCGTACTACGCGCTCGCCGCCCGCCTCGACGGCTTCCGGCCCGCGGATCTGTCGGGGCTCATGGAGTCCCGTACCGTCGCCCGCATCGTGACCCTGCGCTCCACCGTCCACACCCACACGGCGCGGGACGCGGTCGCCCTGCGCGGCTTCGTGCAGGCCGGGGCCATCGACCGCGAGCTGGCCCAGTTCCGCAAGGGCCTCGCCGGGGTGGACCTGGACCGGCTCGCCGCCCGCTCCCGCGCGCTCGTCGAGGAGCGGCCGCGCACCCCGAAGGAACTGCGCGAGGAACTCCTGCGCGACTGGCCCGGCGCCGACCCGCAGTCCCTCTCCGTCGCGGCCCGCTGTCTCCTCCCGCTCGTCCAGGTCACCCCGCGCGGCCTCTGGGGCCGCTCCGGACGGGTCGCCCTCACCACCGCCGACGCCTGGTTCGGCGGACCCGACCCCGAACCGGCCGACGCCGACGGGACCGTCCTGCGGTACCTGGCCGCCTTCGGCCCCGCCTCCGTCAGGGACATGCAGACCTGGTGCGGCCTCACCCGGCTCCGCCCCGCCTTCGAGCGCCTGCGGCCCCGGCTCCTCACCTTCCGGGACGAGCACGGCACCGAACTCTTCGACCTCCCGGACGCGCCCCGACCCGACGAGGACACCCCCGCCCCGCCCCGCTTCCTGCCCGAGTTCGACAACCTGCTGCTCTCCCACGCCGACCGCACCCGCGTCGTCCCGCCCGCCCACCGCACCCGCACCTGGACCGGCAACCAGGCCCACCGCGTGTTCCTGCTCGACGGGTTCCTCGCCGGCCTCTGGCAGCTCACCGAGGAGAAGGACCGGACCACCCTCACCGTCGAACCCTTCGCCCCCGTGACGCGCGCCCAGCGCGCAGCCCTCGTGACCGAGGCCGAACGAACCCTCCGGATCACCGCGCCGGAAGGGCTTCCGTACGACATCGTCGTCACGGAGGAGCGGTAGCCACCGCCCCGGCCGGAGCGAGCACGGACCGTGCCGGACATGACGGCGGACGACGTCACGGCCGGGCCGGCCGGTCCCGAACGCGGCCCCTCGCCTCCCGTGCGGCCGGCTACGGCAGCACCCCCGCCCGCCGCGCCGCCACCACCGCCTCCAGGCGGGTGTGGGCGCCGAGTTTGCGCATCGCCGAGCGCAGGTAGCCCTTCACCGTCTCCGGGCGCAGGCCGAGGCTCCGGGCCGCCGCCGCGTTCGTGGCGCCCGAGGCGACCGTCGCGAGGACGTCCGTCTCGCGGGGGGTGAGCGTCACCGACGGCGGTTCCGGGGGCGCGCCGGCGGCCGATTCCAGGCGGCCGCAGACGGCGCGCAGCCGCTCGCGGAGTGCCGGGTCGGTCACCCCGGGCAGCAGGCCGCGCAGTTCGCCGTGGGCCTGGCGGACCTCCTCCCAGGAGGGGACCAAAGGCGGCGGGGAGAGGAGGACGCGGACCTCCTCCCGGACGGCGAGGGCCTGCTCGACGTCCCGGGCCGCCGCGACCGCCGCGTCGAAGACGCGCTCACCGATGGGCAGGGCGTCGCGCAGCGCCCCGTACAGCACCCCGCGCACCGTACGGCGGACGACCACCGGCACCGCGATCACCGCGCGCAGACCCTCCGCCGCCACCGGCCCGTCGTACTCGTGGGTGATGTGCCGCGCCGAACGGTAATCCGTGACCGCGCACGGCCGGGACAGGGCCAGGCACTTACCGCCGAGCCCGGAGCCGGTCGAGACGGCGAGCCCGCGCAGCGCCGGGGTCACCGCCCCGCTGAGCTCCGCGATCCGCATCGTGCGGCCCTCCTGGAGCAGCCCGCCGAAGACGACGGGCAGCCCGCTGGCACGGCGCAGCCGCAGCAGCGCCCCGCGCAGCTCCCCCGTTTCCATCCGCTCGGCCACGGAACCACTCCTTCACCCCCGAACGGGGGTAGTGAGACCTGGGTCACCGATTACACGATGGGCGGGACCGGTCCCGCAACGAGGAGGAGACATGACGGCAACGAGGGCGACGGACGCCACGGAGAGGTTCCGGACCGCCCGGGACTTCCTGCTCCTGCACCGCGAGGAGTACGAGACGGCGTACGAGGGCTTCGCCTGGCCCCGCCCGGAGCGCTTCAACTGGGCGCTCGAATGGTTCGACGTCATCGCCGAGGGCAACGACCGCACCGCCCTGCACATCGTGGAGGAGGACGGCGGCGAGACCCGGATCAGCTTCGCCGAGATGTCCGCCCGCTCCAACCGGGTCGCCAACTGGCTGCGCGCCCAGGGGGTCCGCGCCGGTGACCGGATCGTCGTGATGCTCGGCAACCAGGCCGAGCTGTGGGAGACGATGCTCGCCGCGATGAAGCTGCGCGCGGTCGTCATCCCCGCCACCCCGCTCCTCGGCCCCGCCGACCTGCGCGACCGGGTCGAGCGCGGCCGCGCCCGGCACGTGATCGTGCGCGCCGAGGACACCGCCAAGTTCGACGAGGTGCCCGGCGACTACACCCGGATCGCGGTCGGCGGGAACGGGGTGAGCTGGCTCGGGTACGAGCACGCCGCGCGGGAACCGGCGGAGTTCGAACCCGACGGCGTGACGCTCGCCGACGACACCCTGATGCTCTACTTCACCTCCGGCACCACCGCCCGCCCCAAGCTCGTCGAGCACACCCACACCTCCTACCCCGTGGGCCATCTGGCGACCATGTACTGGATCGGGCTGCGGCCCGGCGACGTGCACCTCAACATCTCCTCGCCCGGCTGGGCGAAGCACGCCTGGTCGAACCTCTTCGCGCCGTGGAACGCGGAGGCGACCGTCTTCATCCACAACTACACCCGCTTCGACCCGGCGCGCCTCATGCGCGAGATGGACCGCCACGGGATCACCAGCTTCTGTGCCCCGCCCACCGTGTGGCGGATGCTGATCCAGGCCGACCTGGGACTTCTCAGAACCCCGCCGCGCGAGGTCGTCGCGGCCGGTGAACCGCTCAACCCCGAGGTCATCGAATCCGTGCGGCGCGCCTGGGGCGTCACCATCCGGGACGGCTTCGGCCAGACGGAGACGGCCGTACAGGTCTCCAACAGTCCCGGCCAGCGCCTCAAGGAAGGGTCGATGGGCCGCCCGAGCCCGGGCTTCCGGGTGACGCTCCTCGATCCGGTGACCGGCCGGCCCGGTGCCACCGAGGGTGAGATCTGCCTCGATCTGTCCGCCGACCCGGTGGGCCTCATGACCGGCTACCACGGTGACCCGGAGCGTACGGCGCAGGCGATGGCCGGCGGCTACTACCGCACCGGTGACATCGGGACCCTGGACGAGGACGGGTACATCCATTACGTGGGCCGGGCGGACGACGTCTTCAAGGCCTCGGACTACAAGATCAGTCCCTTCGAGCTGGAGAGCGCGCTCCTGGAGCACGAGGCCGTGGCCGAGGCCGCCGTCGTCCCGGCGCCCGACCCGGTGCGGCTCGCCGTCCCCAAGGCGTACGTCGTCCTCGCGGACGGGTGGGAGCCCGACGCCGACACCGCGAAGCTGATCTTCGCGCACGCCCGGTCCGTCCTCGCCCCGTACAAGCGCGTCCGGCGCATCGAGTTCGCCGACCTCCCGAAGACCGTCTCCGGCAAGATCCGCCGGGTCGAACTGCGCCGGCTGACCGCCGAAGGCGCCTCGACCGGACCGGAGTTCGCGGAGGGCGACCTGTCGTGACGGCACCGAACCACTCGTACGCGCACGGGGCCGACCTCACTCCGCTCCTCGGCGACACCATCGGTGCCAACCTCGACCGGGCCGTCGCCCGGTGGCCCGAGCGCGAGGCCCTGGTCGACCTGCCGACCGGCCGCCGCTGGACGTACGCCCGCTTCGGCGCCGACGTGGACCGGCTGGCCGGGGCGCTCCTCGGCAGCGGGGTGCGCAAGGGCGACCGGGTCGGCATCTGGGCGGTGAACCGCGCCGAATGGGTCCTCGTCCAGTACGCCACCGCCCGCATCGGGGCGATCATGGTCAACATCAACCCGGCCTACCGGGCGCACGAACTCTCCTACGTCCTGCGGCAGGCCGGCGTCTCGTTCCTCTTCGCCTCGCTCGCCCACAAGAGCAGCGACTACCGGGCCATGGTCGAGCGGGTGCGCGGCGAGTGCCCCGCCCTGCGGGAGACGGTGTACTTCGGCGACCCGAGCTGGGACGCCCTCCTCGCCCGGACGGCCGGAGACCTGCGGCCGGAGCCGCTCTCCTGCGACGAACCCGTCAACATCCAGTACACCTCGGGGACCACGGGCTTCCCCAAGGGGGCCACGCTCTCCCACCACAACATCCTCAACAACGGCTACTTCGTGGGGGAGATGATCGCCTACACGGAGCGGGACCGGATCTGCGTCCCCGTGCCCTTCTACCACTGTTTCGGCATGGTGATGGGGAATCTCGCCGCCACCTCGCACGGTGCCTGCATCGTGATCCCGGCACCGTCCTTCGACCCGGCGGCCACCCTCCGCGCGGTCCAGGACGAGCGCTGCACCTCCCTGTACGGCGTGCCCACGATGTTCATCGCCGAGCTGAACCTGCCCGACTTCGCCTCGTACGACCTGTCCAGCCTGCGCACCGGGATCATGGCGGGCTCGCCGTGCCCGGTGGAGGTCATGAAGCGGGTGGTCACCGAGATGAACATGGCGGAGGTGTCGATCTGTTACGGCATGACGGAGACCTCGCCCGTCTCCACCCAGACCCGCCGCGACGACGACCTGGAACGCCGCACGGGCACGGTCGGCCGGGTCATGCCCCACGTGGAGGTGAAGATCGTCGACCCGGCGACCGGTCTCACGGTGGAGCGCGGGACCGCCGGTGAGCTGTGCACCCGCGGCTACGGCGTGATGCTCGGCTACTGGG
>NZ_JAPSIW010000415.1 GCF_031178505.1 Streptomyces sp.
CGTCGCCGTCGCCGCCGGCGGCGTCCACGGCGCCGGGCTCTTCGCCCCGTCCGGGACCGGTGCCCCGGCGGCCGTGGCCCAGCAGCCCGCGGACGGGCCGGCCGCTCCCGGCGACGGCACCACCGCCGAGGTGCCGAACGAGAAGGACCCGCACCGGGCCACGCTCCCCGTCGAGGACCTGGCCGCCGTCCTCAAGGCCCACACCCCCGGCGGCACCTGGCAGATCATGAACGCGGGCGGCACCGGCCACCACGTCTCCGGCGTGTACGACGACGGCCGGGGCCGGGCGGCCGTCACGGTCGGGCTCTCCCGCGCGCAGGGTGACGGCGAGGCGGGCACCGGGCAGGTCACCTGCCCCTCCAAGGTCCACACGGTTTACGACGCGTGCACCAGTGAGCGGCTGCCGGACGGTTCCCGGCTCATGATCCTCCAGGGGTACGAGTACCCCGACCGGCGCGTGGACACCAAGGTCTGGCGCGCGGTCCTGCTCACCCGGGACGACTTCCTCGTGGACGCGAGCGAGTACAACGCGCCGGCCGAGAAGGGCGCCGCCGTCACCCGCGCCGACCCGCCCTTCTCCCCGGGCCGGCTGAAGGCCCTGGTCACCGCCGAGGCCTGGAAGCCGCTGCTGGAGCGCCTGCCCGTCGTCCCGGTGCGGAAGCCGACGGCGGACCCCGGCCGCCCGGAGGAGCCCGCCGAGCCGAGCGGCCCGGCCGTCCGGGCGGCGCTGCGCTCCCTGCTGCCCGAGGACGTGGACGTCGTCGACCAGGGCGGCGACGCCGGCTACGGCTACGCCGTCGTGGACGACGGCCGGGGCAGGAGCCTGATCGAGATCAACGTCCAGCCGGGCATGAACGACGTACGGAGCAGCCTCTTCGGCACCGGTGAGGTCACCACGCTGCCCGACGGGCGCGTGGTCAAGCTCCTGCAGCGTCCGGGCGAGAAGGGCGGCGAGGGCGTCGTCTGGTGGACCGTCGACACCATGACGCCCGCGGGCTTCCGGGTCGTCGTCTCCGCCTTCAACGCCGGCGGCCAGCACGCGGCGGCCACGCGCCCCGAACCGGCACTGACCATGGAGGAGCTGAAAACGATCGCCCTCAGCCCGAAGTGGCGGAAGCCGTCCGCGAAGTAACGGCCGGGCGCCCCACCTGTACGGAGGCCGGAGGAGCGGTGGAGTCTCCTCCGGTCTCCTCCGCCCCCCCGCCCCCCGTGGCCCGCTCCGCCTACTTGGCGTCCGAATACCGCTCGACCACGGCCGTGGTGAACGGGAAGCGCACCGGTGTCACCCCGAAGGTGATCCGCCCCGCCTCGTCCCCGGCCTCCCGGATCGCCTCCGCCACGGCCGCGGCCTCCTCCCGGGGACAGTGCACGATCACCTCGTCGTGCTGGAAGAAGACCAGCTCCGCCCGCATCCCCGCGAGCGCCTGCCGCAGCGCCGCCAGCATCACCAGGGCCCAGTCGGCGGCGCTGCCCTGGACGACGAAGTTCCGGGTGAACCGGCCGCGCGCCCGGCTGTTCCCGGAGGCGTACCCGGGGGTGAACCCGGACGCCGGGCCGCCGTCCTCCGCCGGCAGGTCCGCCGCCTCCTGCGGGATGCCGGCCTCCTCGTCCTCACCCGCGCCCACCGCCCGGGGGCTGGTCCGGCCGAGCCAGGTCCGGACGAGACGGCCCTCCTCCCCGGCCTTCGCCGCCTCGTCCACGTAGGCCACGGCGCGCGGGAAGCGGCGGCGCAGGGCCGCCAGGTTCTTCAGGCCGTCCCCGCTGGTCTGCCCGTAGATCGCGCCGAGCAGCGCGATCTTGGCGTGGTCCCGGTCGCCGGAGAACGCCCGGTCGGACAGGCGCGTGTAGAGGTCGTCGGGGTGCCCGGCCACCTCCATGAGCCCGGGGTCGCGGGAGATCGCGGCCAGCACCCGCGGCTCCATCTGGTCGGCGTCCGCGACGACGAGCCGCCAGCCCTCGTCCGCGACGACCGCCCGCCGGATCACCTTCGGGATCTGCAGCGCCCCTCCGCCGCTCGTCGTCCACCGCCCGGTGACCGTACCGCCGGGCACGTACTCCGGCCGGAACCGCCCGTCCCGCACCCAGTCCGCCAGCCAGGACCAGCCGTGCGCCGTCCAGATCCGGTACAGCTTCTTGTAGGCGATGAGCGGCCGCACCGCCGGATGGTCGATCTCCTCCAGCTCCCAGCGGCGCGTGGACCGCACCCGGATGCCGGCCTGCGCGAACGCCTTCACCACGTCGGCGGGCAGGTCCGGACGGACCCGGCGGCCGAAGGCGGCCGACACCTCGTCCGCCAGCTCCGCCAGCCGGCGCGGCTCGCCACCGCCCGCGTACCGCTCGCCGAGCAGCTCGCGCAGCAGCTCCCGGTGCTCGTCGGCCCGCCACGGCAGCCCCGCCCGGTGCATCTCGGCGGCGACGAGCATCCCGGCCGACTCGGCGGCGGTCAACAGCCGCATCCGGCCCGGGTGCTCGGCCCGGTCGTGCCGGCGCTGCTGCTCCGCGTAGACGGCGAGGAAACCCTCGAAGGGGACGGGCGCGGCCGGGCGCGGCTCGAAGAGGGAGTCCTGCGTGCCCGGTTCGGCGCCGCGCTGCGGGGGGTCGGGCGGTACGGGCGCGTTCCGCAGGCGCGCCCAGGCCGCGGCCGCCGACCGTGGCTCGCCGAGGCGCCCTTCGTGCCCGAGGAGCAGCTGCTCGGCCGCCTCGACGTCGTAGCACCGCTCGACCCGCACACCGGCGGCGAGCAGCCGCGGATACACCTCGGCCGTCGACCGCCACACCCACCGGGCGACCTCGGGCCGGGACCGTACCGCCGTCACCGCGTCCGGCTCGCGCCGCACCTGCCCGGCGGGCAGACCGTCCGGCCCGAGGGGGACGAGCAGCACGCCCTCCCCCTCCGGCTCGGCGGCCAGCGCCCACCTCTCGCTCATGGGTGCGAGTGTGACACCCACCACTGACAGCACCGCTCAGGCGCCGCCGGGGTGAGCGGACGAGCACCCCGGCGCCGGGGGCCGCGACCGTCGGGAGGGCGCGCGCCGGGCCCGGCGCCCCCAGGCCGGGACGGGGGTCGTGCCGCATGGACCGCGTCCCGCGGGCGCGGTGGCGGCCAGGCCGGTGGCGGTCGCGCGGGCCGGTAGGGGCGCGGGCGTCCGCCCGCGCTCCGGGGCGGCGTCGATGATCGGCCCCGAGCTCCGAAGGACGCGCCGGGGCCGCTTCTCAGCGGGGCTGTGGCGCGGTGGCGGCGAGCCAGTCCGGGGCGAGGACCGACCAGACCTCCTCGTCCACCCGCCTGCCCCGGTAGTGGTGGCTCTCCCGCAGGACGGCGTCCCGCTTCATGCCCAGCCGCCGGGCCACCGCGATGCTCGGCCCGTTGTCGGCCGACACCACCCACTCCACGCGGTGGACGCCCCGCACCTCGATCGCCCAGCCGATGAGCTCGCGTGCCGCCCGGGTCACCAACCCCCGCCCCACGGCCGCCGGTTCGAGCCAGCAGCCCGCCTCCGCCACTCCCGCGGAGACGTCGAGCGTGCGCAGGATGACCGCGCCGACCAGGGTGCCGTCGAGCCGGATGCCGTGGATCCGGCCCGTGTCGGCGGCCGCCTTCTCCGCGTAGGCCCGCAGGAACGCCCGGCTCGACTCCAAATCCTTCACGACGTCCGGCAGCCCGTTGCGCGCGCCGATGAACTCCCGCCCCCGGTCCATGTGCGCCAGGAACTCCCCGGCCTGCCACGGTTCGAGCGGACGCAGCTCCGCCCCGTCGTCTCCCAGCCGGGTCGCGTACACGGTCACCCCTCCACGGTCGTGCTCCTGCTCGTCCAGCGGTCGGATCCTCCCACCGCCTCACCGCCGGTGACCAGGGGCGCCGGCACCCCGCCGCACGACCGGGGACGGGGGGAGGGGGCCCACGGGGCGGGGCGGTGACCCGGCTCCGACCCCGGTCACCGCCCCGTGTCCCACCATGGCCGTTCAGCGCGTGAGGCGCCACGCGGGGAGGGCCGCCGCGGCGACCGCGACCAGCGCGCACGTCCCGGCCACCGCGCCGACCGTGGCCCACGGTAGGGCGAGGGCGGCCGGCGCCGACAGGGCGGCCAGGCCCGCGCCCAGGGTGCCGAGGCAGAGCGCCGTCACCACCAGGCCCAGGACCGTCCCGATCACCACGGCGAACAGCGCCTCGCCCGCCACGACCCGCACGGTCTGGGCCCGGGTGGCGCCGGCCAGCCGGAGCGAGGACAGTTCCCCGCCGCGTACCGAGGTCGCCATGAGCAGTGTGGTGGCGAGCGTGATCAGCGTGTGGACCACGGCGATGCCGAGGACGAGGGCCAGGCCGGCCCGCGCCTGCGGGCTGCCCGCCGGGTGGTCGGCGGCCGTGCGCGCCGCGACGGTCGCGACCCGCCCGCCGCTCGCCGCCAGCGCGCGCGTGACCGCCGCCCCGTCACCGCCGCCCGCCTCCACGCGGTCGACGGCCGAGCCGGGGGCGTTCGCCCGCGTGACGTAGGGCCCGTTGCCGCCCGTGCCGCGCGCGAGGACGGCCGCCACCCTGAGCCGTACCGGACCCCGGCCGTCGGCGAGCCACACGTCGACGGACCGGCCGACCCGGCGGTGCTCGAACTCCTCGTGGACGACGATCGACCGGTCGTCCAGGTCCCGCAGGTCACCGGCGACGACCGGGAGCCGGGCCAGTTCGGCGAAGGCCGCCGGGTCGTCGACGGCCCGGGCCCCGTACCGTACGACCGCCTCGGCCCCGTCCCGTACGAAGACGGTGGTCGCCCCGGAGGCGGACACCGTGGTCCCGGGCGGGGCCGCGACCGGCCGCAGCCGCTCGCCCGTCGCCACCCACGAGGCCGCCGTCGCCTCCCGTGCCTCGGCGCCCTTCGACCGCGTCACGCTCGCCGCCGAACCGAACAGTGTCCCGGCCAGCGCCACGGCCACCAGGACGGGCGCGGCGACGGCGGCGGTGCGGCGCACGGCGGCCCGGCTGTTCTCCCGTACGAGCGTGCCGACCGCCCCGCCCGCCGGCAGCAGGCGGGTCAGGGGCCGGACGAGCAGCGGCGCCAGCAGGGCCGTGCCGCCGATGAGCGGCATCGGGAGGGTGGTGTACGTCTTGCGCTTGAGCAGCGCGGACGGGTCGGTGACGTACGTGTGGAGGAGCAGCCCCGCCCCGGTGAGGAGCAGCGCCGCACCGAGCAGCGCCCGGCCCGGGGGAAGGACACCGGCGTCGACGTCCGCCTCGCGCAGGGCGGCCGTGGGGCCGGTCCTCGCGGCGCGGTGGGAGGCGGCGGCCGCCCCGGTGAGGGCGACGGCAAGGCCCGTCCAGAAGGCCAGGTGGTACGGCCAGGCGGCGTCGCCGGCCGTGAACCAGGCGGGTGCCAGGCCATGGTCCACCAGCGTCCGGGCGAGGACGGGCGCGCCGAGGGAGCCGAGGACGCACCCGGTCGCGGAGGCGAGCGCGCCCACCGCCGCCGCCTCGGTGAGGAGCAGTCGGCGGACCTGTCCGGGGGTGGCGCCGGCCGCGCGCAGGAGGCCGAACTCGCGGCGGCGCAGCGCCACCGCGAAGGCGAAGGTGGAGGCGACGGTGAAGACGGAGACGAAGACGGCGACACCGCCGGAGGTGCCGAGGAGGGCGTTGAGGCCGGTGAGCGCCTCGGCGTCCGCCGTGTGGCCGGGGTCGGCGCGGCGCCGGTCGGCGCCGGTGAGGACCTGGGCGCGGTCGCCGACGAGGGCGCGTACGTCGGCGGCGGGGGCGTCCACGCCCACGGCGTCGGAGCCGCCGGAGGCGGTGACGGTCCAGCGGGCGCGCAGCTCGCGCAGCAGTTCGCCGTCCACAGGCTGTGGACGGTCGAGCGGCCGGGAAACGGACGCGGTGTCCGGCCCGCGCCGGACCGGCAGGGTGAGCCGGTCCTGCCCCTGGACGACGACGGGCGAGGAGGCGAACCGCTCGGGGGCGCGGTCCGGCGCCCGGAGGGTGGCGGAGAGCCCGAGACCCGTCGCCACGAGCAGTCCCACGCCGAGGGCGAGGGCCAGGAACGCGCCGACGAGGGAGGCCCAGCGGGTGCGCAGCCCGGCGACGGCGACGCTCAGCATCCCGCCCCCTCCACCGCTCCCGTGGCGACGCGCGAACCGGCGCCGGCGGTTCCGGCGGGGACGGGGTCCTGTCCGGTGCCTCCCCCGGGGCCCTTTC
>NZ_JAPSIW010000416.1 GCF_031178505.1 Streptomyces sp.
CGCGCGTACGGTGAGGGCACGTGCCACATCCGAGGGAGTCGCTTCCATGCCGCACGCCTCCGAGCCGTCCGCACCCCGGGAGACGGCCGTCTACACCCACGGTCATCACGAGTCGGTCCTGCGCTCGCACACCTGGCGGACCGCCGCCAACTCCGCCGCCCATCTGCTGCCCGAACTGCGCGCCGGGCTGGACGTCCTCGACGTGGGCTGCGGGCCCGGGACCATCACCGCCGACCTGGCCGCGCTGGTGGCGCCCGGACGGGTCACGGCCGTCGACGCGGCCGGGGACGTCCTCGCGAAGGCCCGCGCCGTCGCCGCCGAACGGGGCCTGGACAACGTGGTGTTCGCCGTCGCCGACGTCCACGCCCTGGATTTCCCCGACGACTCCTTCGACGTCGTCCACGCCCATCAGGTGCTCCAGCACGTGGGTGATCCGGTACGGGCCCTGGGCGAGATGCGCCGGGTCTGCCGGCCGGGCGGTGTGGTCGCCGCCCGGGACAGCGACTACCGGTCCTTCGCCTGGTACCCCGAACTTCCCGGCCTGGACGACTGGCTGGCCCTCTACCGCCGGGTCGCGCGCGCCAACGGCGGCGAGCCCGACGCCGGACGGCGCCTGGTCTCCTGGGCCCGGCAGGCGGGTTTCACCGAGGTGACCGCCACCGCGTCCGCCTGGTGCTTCGGTACGCCCGATGAGCGGGAGTGGTGGAGCGGTCTGTGGGCGGACCGCACGACCTCCTCGGGCTACGCCGGCCTGGCGGTGGGCGGCGGCCATGCCACGGCCGGCGACCTGGCCGCCGTCGCCGGAGCCTGGCGGGAGTGGGGCGCCGGGGAGGACGCCTGGTTCATGGTGCCGCACGGCGAGATCCTCTGCCGCGTCCCCTGACCGGGGGCCGGGCCGCCGGCCCGGGTCGGCGGCCGGGCGCCGGAATATTGCCGGGCGGGGCGGTGGAGGGCGCCGTAGGGTGGCCGGTCGGCGCGCCATGACGGCGCCCACCGCCCCCAGGAGCACAGGGAGTACGAGGCATGGGCACCCAGCACACCTACCGGGTCATCGTCCGCGGCACGTTCGACGAGCTGTCCGAGGAGGGCCGGGCCCGGCTGCTCGCCGAGGCGGACGCGCACGGGCTGAGCGCGATGCGGTTCAGCGAGGAGGGGTCGCTCGCCTACGACCGGACGCTCAAGCACTTCTCGTACCGGGTCGTCGTGGTCTCGGACGCGGAGGACGGCGAGGAGATGGCCGGCGCCCTCGCGGAGGAGCGGGTGGAACGGGCCCTGCGGGAGCTGGGGCACGGGTACAAGGGGCTGCGGTCGACGGTGACCGACCTCGACACGATGAAGATCAACTACAAGCGGTGATCGCCCAGCGCTCGTGGTCCCGCCAGGCCCCGTCGATGAACAGCATCGCCGGCGAGAACCCTTCGAGGCGGAAGCCGGCCCGGCGGACCAGGGCGCGCGAGGCGGTGTTGCCGGGCTGGATGTTGGCCTCCAGGCGGTGCAGCTCCATCGGCCCGAAGGCGTAGGTGAGGAGCAGCCCGAGCGCCTCGGTGAGCAGACCGCGCCCGGCGGCGTGCGCGAAGGCGCCGTAACCGAGGGCTCCGCTGCGGAAGGCGCCCCGCACGATGTTGTTGATGTTGACGAACCCGGCGATGGCACCCCCCTCGGCGTGCTCGCACACCAGGAACCCGGCACGGGCCGGGTCGTCGGTCAGGGCGCCCGCGTAGGCGGCGTACGCCTCCGTGGTGCGGGGCGGGAACAGCCACGGACGGTGCAGCTCTCGGCTCTCCTCCGCCCGCGTGGTGAACTCCTCGGCGTCCTCGGCCGTGAAGGGCCGCAGCCCCACCCGGGGGCCCGAAATCAGGTAGCGCTCAAGATCGTCGTCGGACATGGGCCCAGGGTAACGACGAGACGCCGGCGCGCGGTGCGAGGCATGTGACTTGTCAGACAGCTTGGGCCGACTACCGTGGTCCCGACGGACGGGATCAGGAGCCGAGGAGGAGCCGTGGCGGGCAGTGGGCAGCGGCGGCGGCCGGTCGTGGCGCTCTACGAGCGGATCGCGGACGCGGTGCACGACGGCACGTACCCGCCCGGTTCCACGCTGCCGTCCGAGCCGAAGCTCGCC
The DNA here is from genome assembly GCF_031178505.1 of Streptomyces sp. Classification (GTDB taxonomy): domain Bacteria; phylum Actinomycetota; class Actinomycetes; order Streptomycetales; family Streptomycetaceae; genus Streptomyces; species Streptomyces gulbargensis. The sequence continues at coordinate 2,120 of NZ_JAPSIW010000416.1, forward strand.
GCCGAACTCGGGGTGAGCCGGCCCGCCCTGCGCGAGGCGCTGCTGCTGCTCCAGGAGGACGGACTCCTCACGGTACGGCGCGGGGTCGGCCGCACGGTCAACGCCCGGCCGCCCCGGCGCGGCTTCGAGCAGGTGCAGCCGCTGGAGGGGCTGATCGGAGCGGGTGAACCGCTGCGCGTGCGGGCCCTGCTGCGGACGGTCGAGGAACCCACCGACTTCACCACCCAGCACCTGCACGCACCCGCGCGGGCGGAGCTGCGGTTCTGGGAGTCCGTCCTGACCGGGGAGGGCGTGGCGGCGGCGCTGAGCCACGAGTGGGCGGCCGCGGACGAGGTGCTCGACACGGTCCATCCCGCGTTCGCGCGGGCCCTGCGCGCGGTCGACGGGGAGCCGGGGGCGGCGGCCGTCTCCATGCTGGCGGTCCTGATCGACGCCTCCCGCGAGACGGCCCTGAGCGCGCACAGCGGCATCACGGCCACCCTGCTGGGCCGCCGGCGCGGGGAACAGCTGGGGCGCCCGGGTGACACCCCCGCCGTCCTGGTCACGCAGGTCGTACGGGTCGGGGAGACGCCCGTCCTCGCCGCCAAGCACATGCTGCCGACCGGCGCGCCCGCGCTGCCGGTGCTGCACTCCCACTGACCGCGCCGCCGGGGCGGCCGAGGGCGTGATCCCCCGGTCCCCGGAGGCGCCGATGAGCCGCCGGACACCCCGCGGTGGGCCGCTGTCGCCGGTGTCACAGCGGCCGCCCGGTCCCGTGCCGTACACTTCCCGGCCATGCACTTGTCTGACAACCCTGCCACGCCTGTCGGCGCCTCCGTCTCCGAGTGGATCCGGCGCGCCCCGAAGGCCGTCCTCCACGACCACCTCGACGGCGGGCTGCGTCCCGCCACCATCGTCGAACTGGCCCGCGCGTGCGGCTACGCCGCGCTGCCCACCGAGGACCCGGCCGAGCTGGCGGTCTGGTTCCGGGACGCGGCCGACTCCGGTTCGCTGGAGCGCTACCTGGAGACGTTCGCCCACACCTGCGCGGTGATGCAGACCCGCGAGGCGCTGTTCCGCGTCGCGGCCGAGTGCGCCGAGGACCTGGCGGCCGACGGGGTCGTCTACGCCGAGGTCCGCTACGCCCCCGAGCAGCACCTGGAGGGCGGCCTGACCCTGGACGAGGTCGTCGAGGCGGTCAACGAGGGCTTCCGCGAGGGCGAGCGCCGCGCCGGCGGCCGGATCACCGTCCGCACGCTGCTCACCGGCATGCGCCACACCGACCGCTCCCTGGAGATCGCCCGGCTCACGGTCGCCCACCGGGACAACGGCGTGGCCGGGTTCGACATCGCCGGCGGTGAGATCGGCAACCCGCCGGCCCGCCACCTGCCCGCCTTCCAGCACCTGAAGCGGGAGAACTGCCACTACACGATCCACGCGGGCGAGGCCGTCGGCGCCGAGTCGATCCACGAGGCCGTGCAGGTCTGCGGCTCCGAGCGGATCGGCCACGGCGTGCGGATCACCGACGACATCGCCGAGGACGGCACGCTGGGCCGGCTCGCCGCGTACGTGCGCGACAACCGGATCGCCCTGGAGGTCTGCCCGACCTCCAACCTCCAGACGGGCGCGGCGAAGGACTACGCCTCGCACCCGATCGACGAGCTGCGCCGCCTCGGCTTCCGCATCACCCTGAACACCGACAACCGCCTCGTCTCCGGCACCACCATGAGCGAGGAGTTCCAGCACATGGTGGACGCCTTCGGGTACGGCCCCGAGGTCTTCGAGGAGTTCACGGTGGCCGCGCTGGAGGCCGCGTTCCTGCCGCTGCCGGAGCGGCAGCGGCTGATCGACGAGGTCGTACGCCCGGGGTACGCGGCGCTGTAGGCCCGCGGCCGCCGACGACCTTCACGCGCCGTGCCGCCCGGTCCTCGGGGACCGGGTGGCACGGCGCGTCCGGCTCAGCCGACCCGGCCGCCGGCCAGCGGAAGGCGCAGGACGCCGGTGTCCTCGGGGGCGCTGACGATCGTCACCGGCTTGATTCCCCGGTTGCCGGTGTAGGCGGTGTCGCTCGCCGCGACGACGAACCGCAGCCGGTGTCCGGTCTCGTAGCGGTGGGCGACGGCGGGCAGTTCGACGGTGAACGGACGGGTGACGTCCGGCACCCTGACCGGCGCGACCAGTCGGTTGACCAGGGTGGTCGTACCGTCGGGGGCCACGTCGTAGAGCTTGGCGAAGAGGACGAGCTTGTCGGCGGCGTCGCCGGAGTGCTGGACGCGTTCGGCCACCGGGGAGACGACCCTCAGGGTGGCGCGGGGTGCGCCGACGAGGTCGACGGGCCCGGCGAGCGGGGCACTGGTCCAGCCGAGGTGGGTGCCCGGCAGGTCGTAGGGCCGGGGGTCGGGCAGCCCGGTGAGACCGGCGAGCGAGGACTCCGAGTGGCTCGTGGGCAGGAGCCCGTTCGCGTACCGGCGCGCCCCGCGCGTGACCTCCGCCCGGCTGTCCACCAGCGTGCCGTCACCGGAGAGATACAGCTCCTGGCCCGTGGCCGGGACCCGGTCGGCGGTCCCGTAACCGCTCGCCCAGGCACGGTGGTAGGCGAAGGCCGGCCCGGGACCGGCGGCGGGATCGCGGCGCAGGTGCCGGTCGAACCAGGCGAGGATGCGCCGTCCGACGTACGACTTCTCGGGCGCCCCCAGGTCGAGTTCCCCGGGCGCGGCGCCACCGCTGTGCCCGGTGGACTGCCAGATCATCCGGGTCTCGACGCCGCGCTTCCTGAGCCGCTCGTAGGTGGCCGTGGCCTCGTTGAGGGTGAAGAGGCTGTCGGCCTTGCCCTGGACGAGGAGGGTCGGGGCGTGCACGCGGTCGAGGTACGAGACCGGGGAGACGCTCCGGGCGAAGGCGAGCATCTTGCCCGTCTCCGCCGCCGGGTAGCGGCCGGAGTTGAGCAGCCGTACGGTCTCGCAGGCCTCGGTGACGAAGTGGAGGCAGCCGAGCGTGTTGATCCTGCTGGGGTCGAGGGAGGGCGCGAGGAGCGGCTGGCCCTCACCGATGAGGTAGAAGCCGTTGGCCCACTGCCATTTGAAGACGCCGGGGGTGTCGCGGTCGGCGGCGTTCGGGGCGAGGGAGTGGGCGAGGTCGTGCCAGGTGATGAGCGGGACGAGGGCGTCGAGGCGGCGGTCGACGGAGGCGGCGGCGAGCTGGACGGCACCGCCGTAGGAGCCGCCGACCATGCCGACGCGCGGGTCGTCCGCGCCGTCCTTGAGGACGTAGTCGACGCGGGTCCCGTCGTCGGCGGCGCGGGTACCGGCGAGGAAGTCGACGAGGCGGGCGGCCGCGCGGCCGTCGATCTCGGGGTCGTCGAGGGAGATGAGGCAGCCGGAGGCGCCGAAGCCCAGCCCGGAGTAGACGAGGCTCACGTAGCCGCGCGTGGCGAAGGCCTTGCCGATGGCGTCGGTGGAGCCGTCGCGCTTGTCGCCGCCGAAGCCGTTGGTGGCGAGCACGGCGGGCGCGGGGCGGGTGGCGTCCACGCCGGCGGGCCGGTACAGGTCGGCGTCGACCGCGCAGTTCCGGTCCCCGGCGCGGACGGTGAAACGGAGAGGGGTGACGGTGTACGGGGCCGGCTCGGCGACCGTCGCCGCCGTGGCGCGGGTGCCGGGCGCGGCCGCGCCCGCGGGTGCGGCGAGGGCGAGGGGCGCGGCCAGGGCGGTCGCACCGGCCGCCCACGCGAGGGCCTTGCGGGATCGGGGGACGGCACGGCGCACGGAGACCTCCACACGGGGGAACGGCGCCCGGGCGGCCGATCGGCGTACCGACCGGTAGGTACCGGGTCGGCGCCCATGGTGTGACACGTGTCATGAAGCCGTCAACGCTTCCGGCACAGGTTGTTGACGGGAATTCAGCGACGGCCGGGCCGGGGACGCCCGGGTCCGTCAGAGGAGGGCCGGGACATCCAGGGTGAGCGTCGCCGCCTCCGCGTCGAGCACCGCCGGAACGCCGAGCGGCACGGTGAGCGCCGTCCCGCTGTGCCCGAAGCCCATCTCCTCCACCACCGGGACGCCGAGGCCGCCGAGCCGAT
>NZ_JAPSIW010000027.1:0-20979 GCF_031178505.1 Streptomyces sp.
TACCTGTCGCTCTCCTACGACCACCGTCTGGTGGACGGCGCCGACGCCGCCCGCTACCTGACCGCGGTCAAGGCGATCCTGGAGGCCGGCGAGTTCGAGGTCGAGCTCGGCCTGTAGCGCCGCCGCGGAACGCAGTACCACTCCCAACGCCCTGCCAGGAAAGGCGCAACCCCGTGCGGAGTTCCCGCCAGGCACGGATCCTGCTCTGGATTCTCATAGCAGCGGTCGGCGCGACCGGCTGGTCCGTCTTCGCCCTCTCCCGGGGCGAGCGGGTCTGACACTCGGGAGGACGCCGAGACAGTCCTGCGCGTCGCCCTGGCCGAAGACCTCGCCCAGGGCCACACGCCAAGCTCGGAGCCCCGCGCCCTGCAGCCGCAGATGCTCCTGCTGACCGCCGCCGCGGGGCGGGACCGGCGTGGAGGGGATCCAGGAATGGATGTGCGGTCGAGGGGGCGAAAGGAACGGAGAGAGCCGGCGGTCATGACACCGTCGGCCCCTTCTTACCGGGGGGTGCCGGGGATGCGGCCACCGGTCGCACCGTCCGGGACATCGTGCGCGCCGACGTGTGCACCCGCGTCAACGCGGTCATCGGTGTGCTGCTCCTGATCGTCCTGGCTGTCGGGCCCGTCCAGGACACCGTCTTCGGCGTCGTCGTCCTCGCCGACATCCTGCTCGGCGTCGTCCGGGACGTACGCGCCGGCCCGGCCCCGACCATATCGGCCTCGGCGACATCGTCCGACCCGGTCCCGGGGACCAGGTCGTCGTCGACGGCACCGTGCTGGAGGCGGACGGCCTGGAGGTCGACGAGGCGCTCCTGACCGGTGCGGCCGACCCCGTGCTCAAACGCCCGGGCGACGACGTGATGTCCGGGAGCTCCGTCGTCTCCGGCTCCGGCGCGCTCGCCGTCAAGAGGATCAGCCGGGACACCCGCGCGGCGCGGCCGGCGGAGAAGGCCGCCCGCTTCACACCCGTCGAATCCGAACTGCGCGACGGCGTCACCACCCTCGTCAGGTACGCCACGTATGCCATGATCCCGGCCGGGATCGCGCTGTTCATGCATCAGTTGACCATCGGCGGCGGCGATGTGCCCGAGGCGGCGCGGCGGATGGTCGCTGGCGTCGTCCCGGTGGTCCCCGACGGGCTCGTGCTGCTCGCGTCGGCCGCCTTCGCCGGAAGTGTCGTCCGGCTCGGGAAGCGGAAGTGTCTCGTGCGGGAACCGGCGGCCGTCGAAGGGCTCACGCGCGTGGACACCGTACCCCCGGCACCGGGCGTCCGCGGCCCCACTTCGTGCGGCGGGTGCTCTGGTTCGCCGTCCTGTGCGGGCCGTGACAGCCACGGCCACCATGGGGTCGTACGCCGTCGCCCGCGCGGTCCATGGAGGGGACCTAGAGGCGCAGAGATCCGCCACGACGTTCACGGCCTTCCTCGTCGGGCTGTAAGCGCTGCCCATCGTCGCGCGCCCCTGCACCTTCAGGCGCGTACTGCTCGTGCTCGCGATGGCGCTGTCCTTAGCGGCGGTCACCCTGGTACCGCACCTCCGGTCCTACTTCGGCATGGAGTTGACCGGCACCACCGCGCCGTGTGCCGCGGACGGTATCGCCGTCGTGGCCGGTGTGCTGCTCGAAGGCGCCTGGCGCGTCGCGCGCCACAGGACGGCCACGCGATCCTCTCCCCGGTCCTGATCACCCGTGGGCCCCGCGCGTCAGCCTGTGGTGTCCTGGGTCAGGAGTTCGCTTTCGGACAAGCGCCCGTGCGCCGGTGGGCGCAGGTCTTCGGTCGGCCGGTCTAGCGTCGGCATGGCGGCCCACGTCCGTGGAGCCAGAGGCGCGAGGAGAGACAGACATGAGCGCGAACGAGCAGGCGGGTGTGGTGGTCGTCGGGTTGGGCCCGGGCGGTGAATACGTCGCGGGCGCCCTCGCCGAAGCCGGCCTCGACGTGGTGGGGGTCGAGGCGGAACTTGTCGGGGGTGAGTGTCCGTACTGGGGATGCGTGCCCAGCAAGATGATGATCCGGGCCGGGAACCTGCTCGCCGAGGCGGGCCGGGTGCCCGCTCTCGCCGGCGAAGCGGTCGTCACACCGGACTGGGGCAGGGTCGCCGGACGTATCCGCGACGAGGCCACCGACGACTGGAACGACCAGGTCGCCGCCGACCGTCTCGCGGCCAAGGGCGGTCGCCTCGTCCGGGGAAGGGGCCGGCTCTCCGGGCCGCGCCGGGTGACGGTCGGCGACCGCACGATCGAAGCCCGGCGCGGTGTGGTGCTGGCCACCGGCACCCGGCCCCGGATCCCCCCGGTGCCGGGCCTTGAGGGAACGCCGTACTGGACCAACAGGGACGCCATGGCGGCCAAGGAACTGCCGGAGTCGATGATCGTGCTCGGTGGGGGTGCCATCGGCGTCGAACTCGCCCAGGCCTTCGCCCGCTTCACGTGCGTGGTCACGGTGATCGAGGGGCAGGGCCGGCTGCTTTCGCAGGAGGAACCGGAAGCCGGTGAGCTGGCCACGGAGGCTCTGCGGGCGGACGGAGTCACCGTACTCACGGGTGTTCGGGCACAGCGGATCAGCCATGACGGCACCGAGTTCACCGTCCGAGTCGAGGGTGAGGAGGAGCCGCTTCGCGCCGAACGGCTTCTGGTCGCCACTGGGCGCCACACCGACCTGACCGCGCTGGCGGTCGACACCGTGGGGCTCGACCCGATGGCGGGAGCCGTGCACACGGACGGGCAGATGCGGGCGGGGGAGGGGCTGTGGGCGGTCGGCGACATCACGGGCCGGGGCGCCTTCACCCATGTGTCGATGTACCAGGCGCAGATCGCCGTCAGGGACATCCTCGGCCGGCCCGGCCCCGACGCCGACTACCGGGCGCTGCCCCGCGTCACCTTCACCGATCCGGAGATCGGGGCCGTCGGACTGACGGAGAGGCAGGCGTGTGAGCGGGGACTGCGGGTACGCACCAGTGTGCTGCCCGTCGCCTCGTCCACGCGCGGCTGGATCCACGGGCCGGGCAACGAGGGGTTCATCAAGCTTGTCGAGGACGCGGACCGGGGCGTGCTGATCGGCGCGACGTCGGCGGGCCCCGCGGGCGGCGAGGTGCTCTACGGACTGAACGTGGCCGTCCACGCCGAGATACCCGTCGACCGGCTCCGGCACATGATCTACACGTACCCCACGTTCCACCGGACGGTCGAGGCCGCGCTCGGAGCCCTCCGCTGAACCGCCACACACCGGTCGCCCACGAGATCCCGGCGCCCGGGCGACGGCGGACCATGCCGGGCCGCGACCCCGGAGAGCCGCGCAGGACCACCACATCGCTGGAGCTCCTCTTCGACCTGTGCTTCGTCGTCGCGGTGGCGCAGGCGTCCGGGAGTCTGCACGGGGCGCTGGCCGAAGGGGAGTACGCCACCGGGGTTCTGCGCTTCGCGCTGGTCTTCTTCACCATCTGGTGGGCGTGGATGAACTTCACCTGGTTCGCCTCCGCCTACGACCCGGACGACGTCCCGTACCGGTTGACGGTGCTGGTCCAGATCACCGGGGCGCTCGTGATAGCCGCCGGCGTTCCGCGCGCGTTCGAGGAGGGTGACCTGCGGGTCATCACCGTCGGATACGTCCTGCTGCGCACGGCATTGACCGCCCTGTGGCTGCGCGCCGCGTGGTCCGACCCGTCCCGGCGGGCGACCACCCTGCGCTTCGCCGCCGGAGTGACAGCGTGTCAGGTCGGCTGGGTCGGGCTGCTGGGCCTCCCGGCCTCGGCACGCCTTCCGGGGATCGTGGTGCTGATCGTCGCGGAGGTGTCCGTCCCGGTGTGGGCCCAGTCCGCCGGGATGACCCCATGGCATCCGCGCCACATCGCCGAGCGCTACGAACTGTTCACCCTCATCGTCATCGGAGAGTCCATCGCGGCGGCCACCGTCGCGGTTCGGGGCGCCTTCGACCGGCACCACGGCACCGGTTCGCTGTACGCGGCCGCGGCCGGTGGCCTGTTCATGGCCTTCGCCATGTGGTGGCTGTACTTCGCCAGGTCCGCGCATACCCTGCTCGCCACCACGCACCAGGCCCACCGCAGGAGATTCACCTGGGCCTACGGCCACTACCTGATCTTCGCTTCGGCGACCGCGGAGGGAGCCGGCCTCGCCGCGTACGCCGATCACGTCACGCGTCGGACGGATGGCTCCGCGTGGGCCGCGGGCGCGGCGGTCACCGTCCCCGCGGCCGTCTTCCTGATCACCGTCTGGGCCGTGCACCTGCGGCCCCATCAGAGGACCGTAACTCAACGGGTTCCGTATCCCATCGCCGCGGTCGGCGTCCTGCTGGCCGCCTTCTGCCCCGCACCCGCCCTCACCGCCGGAGCACTACTGGCGGCCCTGGTCGTGGTGGTGGCGAGGGAACAGCGGTGAGACGTCCTCGGTGTTCAGCGCGGTGCGCCGTCGGAACGCATGCTGTGCGCTGCCGTGACAGCGGGTGCTTCGGCTCGCAATAGCCTGCTGCCGAGGCGGTTACGGGGTGGTCGACGTCCCTTGGGTCAAGCCGCAGGCATGAACACACCGGTAGGAACGACGTGAACACCGTACTGTCAAAGAAAGCCCTCCCAGAGGCCGGTTCGGCCTGGGCCCCGCTCGCGGCCCGTGTCTTCCGGGCGCTGTGGATCGCGCAACTGGTCTCCAACATCGGCAGCTGGATGCAGACCGTGGGCGCCCAGTGGTTGCTGATCGGCCATGACGCCGCCCTGGTGACGCTCGTGCAGACCGCGTCCGGTCTCCCCGTCGTGCTGCTGGCTCTGCCCTCAGGCGTGCTGGCCGACCGCTTCGACCGTCGCGCGGTGCTGCTGACCGCTCAGTTCGCGATGCTCGCGGCCTCCACCACACTGTCGGTGCTCGCGTTCGCGGACGCGCTCACCCCGGCTCTGCTGCTCGGTCTCACCTTCCTGCTGGGATGTGGCACCGCTCTGATGGGCCCGGCCTGGCAGGCCATCCAGCCGGAACTCGTGGAACGCCGCCAGTTGGGACAGGCGGCGGCGCTCGGCGCCGTGAACATGAACCTGGCTCGCGCCCTCGGCCCGGCACTTGGGGGAGTGGTGGTCGCGGCAGCGGGCGCTGGCTGGGTCTTCGCCTTCAACGCGGCCTCCTACCTCGGCACCGCGGCCGTTCTGGTGCTGTGGAGACGGCCCGAGGCGGCACCGCCGGCCGTCCGGGGCGAGAAGCTCCTGACGGCTCTGCACGCCGGCCACCGCTATGTGCGGCACGCACCCGGCGTCCGCCGGGTCCTGCTGCGCACGGTGCTGTTCATTCCCGGCGCCGCCGCCCTGTGGTCGCTGCTTCCGCTGGTCGCGAGCCGCTCCCTCGGCCTGGGCTCTGGCGGGTACGGGGTGTTGCTCGGCGCGGTGGGAACCGGAGCCGTGGGCGGGGCGTTCGCGCTGCCCGCGATCCGCCGCGCGCTGGGTGTCAACGGCACTCTGGCCGCGGGGGCCCTCGTCTTCGCCGGAGTCCTGGCGGCCTTGGCCACGATCCGGGCCCCATGGCCGGCCACGGTCGTGCTGCTGCCCGCCGGTCTGGCCTGGATCGGCGTGCTGTCCACCCTCAACACGGCCGTCCAGGCTCGGCTTCCCGGCTGGGTCAGGGCCCGGGGACTCGCCGTCTATCTCCTGGTCTTCCAGGGCGGGCAGGCGCTGGCGGCACCCCTATGGGGTGCGCTGGCCGACAGTCTGGGGCTGACCGTCTCCCTGCTGGCCGGCAGCGGGCTGCTGCTGGTCGGCGCGGTGATCGGCCGTCGCCGGCCGGTGCACGGAACGGACGGTGTCGATCCGTCCCCGTCCGACCACTGGCCCGTTCCGCCCCTCGTGTTCGAGCCCGGCCCGGCCGACGGCCCCGTGCTGGTCTCTGTCGTGTACCGGATAGCAGCCGAGAACAGGGCCGCCTTCATCGTCTCCATGGGCCAGGTGGCCCGTTCACGCCGACGCACGGGGGCGCTCACCTGGGGCATCTACCAGGACGGCGGCGATCCGGGACGGTTCGTCGAGAACTACCTGGTCGCGTCCTGGTCGGAGCATCTCGCCCAGCACCACGGCCGGCTGACGGCCACCGACCGCCGTCACGAGGAGAGGGCCCGCGGACTGCTCGTCGAGGGCACCGCGCCGGAGGTGAGCCACGCGTTCGACGCAGCCGACGGACCCACCGTGCCCGAAACGGATGCGTCCGGGGCGTCCCACACTGAAGCCTGCCACTCGCTGGGCGACATGCCGTAGGCAGCCCTGAAGACCCGGCTGAAGGTGACGCGCTGGTGAAACCCCACGGGTGTGCCACGGCGGCCACCGCGAGCCTGTGATCCGGTGCCCGACTGAGTTCGTATCGGCAGGCCTCGAGCCGACGCAGGCGTGTCAACTGACTCGCTGCCGTGCTGCCGTGCTGCCGTGCCCTCGCTCTGGAAGAGCTTGTGCAGACAGCGGACGGAGATGTGGTGAGCGAGCACGATCGACTCCGGTGACAGATCCGGATCAGTCAGGTGCAGCTCGATGAAGGCCCGGATGCGTGAAGGCGTCTGCGCACCGATGCCTGAAGAGTTGGCCTGCTCCCCCTCGACGAATTCTGTGACGAGTGCGGCGAGGAGGTCCACGGCGTTGCGGGCGATGCGGTAGCCGATGTGCGTCCGGTGGAACGCCGTCTGGGAGGCGAGCGCGGACAGGAAACCCGACACCAGTGCCCCCGTACCCTCTTCGCAGCCCAGGGGCACACCCATGACCCGGCGCAGGTCGGAATCGGCGACATCCAGGCGGCGTCGCGGCACACGGAAGACCGTCATCCGGAACTGGTCGCCGAAGCGCGGGGAGTCACACAGCCCCGCGTCGCAGAAGCCCATGTCGTCCGGCTTGAGGACGACCTCGTCTCCGTCGTGCCGGACCGCGACCGAATCGTGGACATGCAGGACGATGTACAGGGCGTTCTCATCGCGGGCGGCCGAGAGCCAGGGCAGGACGGGGGTCCGCTCCTCGTCGGAACGCAGGACGAAGGTGCGCAGGGAACCGAGGCCGTCCGTGGCGGAAAATATCGCTGACATGCCTACCAGCGTGGCTCTCGCACGGGGACAGACGCATCAGTCGGCCGACTGGTCTGCCTGGTCGCGGTGGTGCGGACGCCGGTCGCCGCCACCGCCAGGTCGATGGCGGTAGCGGCGGCTCCGGGGGAGTGTCAACCAACGGCTCGACGGGCCGAACACCGCCGGCTCATCGGGCGGAGTGGATCCGGGCGGCCAGGAGGTTGGGGTCGTTGTTGGTGAAGTAGGCGCCGCTGGCGATGTAGGCCGTGTTGCCGCGTACGGCGAGCGAGGTCGGGTTCTCCAGACCGTCGGCGCCGGTCAGCATGACGGTGTGGCTGCCGCTCGGCCTGACGAGGGCCACCTTGTTGTCCGCGTTGATCGCGGCAAGGAGGGTGTCGCCGCGGCCGGTGAACGCGAAGTCGTCGATGTCGGTCAGGCCGGTGGCCCGGGTCTCGACCCGCCCGGCGGCGCCGTACCGGGTGACCGGGACGCGCAGCACGGTGCCCTTGTCCAGGTTGGACGCCCAGACCGCCCCGTTGTGGATTTTGATGCCGTTGGCTCCGAGGAATCCCTCGGCGGCCAGTTCGGGGTCGGTGGCCCACCGCGTGGGCGTGCCCCCGGTGACAGGCACCCGCCAGATGGTGCCGAGGACCGAGTCGGCCACGTACAGCCGGCGTTCGTGCCGGTCGAGGGCGAGGCCGTTGGGTAGGCCGTCGGCGGGGAGCGCGGCGATGCGGTGCGGGGCGCCGCCGGGGCGCAGGCGCCACAGGCCGGTCAGGTCGCCGCTGCCGGTGGCGTACAGGAAGTACAGGGTTCCGTCGTGGGCACGGACGATTCCGCCGAGGAAGGGCGAGGAGAGGGCGGGGGTCTCGGCGCCGGCCGGAGGCTTGGGCAGGGTGGCGAGGACGTGCACCCGGCCGTCACGGTCGATGCGGGCCACTTGACGGCAGTAGGCGAAGGTGACGACGGCGCTGCCGCCGGGCTCCAGAGTGATGTTCTCCGGTCGCTGGCCGTCGGCGATGTCCAGGTGGGCGACGAAGCGCACGTCCGGCTTCGGGGCGGCCGTGGCCGCCGTCGTGGGACCGGCGGCGGTCACGGCGAGGGCCGTCGCGACGGCTGAGGCCAGGAGGCCGGCGCGGGTCCCTGTGAGGAATCTGGGCATGCGGGATCTCTTCTCTTTCTCTGTGATTGAAGGGGGACCGGTAGGGGATGGGTCCCGAGGCGTACGTCAGTGGCCGGAGCGGACAGCGCGGACCGCCCGCAGGATCAGACCGGTGACAGGGTCGGGATCGCTCACGGCGGCCGCGTGCGGGGCGCGGACGGTGACCGTGTGGGCACGGGCGCGCTTGGCCATCCAACGCTCGGCGGCCGGCGGGATGTTGCGGTCCTGGGTGGCCACGAGGCACCAGCTGGGGATCGACTTCCACGCGGCCGCGGTGGCCGGCTCCTGGAGAGCCGCCAGGGTGATCGGACGCTGTCCCGCGGCCATGACCTGGGCGGTCGTGCGGGGGACACCGGCCGCGAACTGCTTGCGGAACAGGTCTTTCTTGATGACCAGCTCCTCTCCCTGTCCGCCGCCGGGCAACGGGTAGTACTGGGTGGCGGTGGCCTGTCCCAGGGTGCTGCCCGGGAACTTGTCGGTGAGCTGGAGCGCGCTCTCGCCGACGTCCGGAATGAAGGCGGCTATGTAGACCAGCGCCTTGACCTGCGGGGCGCCGGCCGCGGTCTGGCTGATGACCGCTCCGCCGTAGGAGTGCCCCGCCAGCACGACCGGTCCGGTGACGCTGTCCAGAACGCTGCGGATGTACGCGGAGTCGCTTGCGAGGCCGCGCAGCGGGAGGGCCGGCGCCAGTACGCGGTGGCCCTCCCGCTGGAGGCGTTCGACGACCGCGCTCCAGCTGGAGGCGTCGGCGAACGCGCCGTGGATCAGGACGATGGTGGGTGCGGCGGGGCGCCCGTGCCGTTCGCCCGGCCGGGCGGCCGTCGCCGACGGTGCGGCCTGCGCGGCTTGCGCGGCCTGTGCGGTGCCGGCGGTCCCCAGGGCGGCTGCGCCGGCCAGGAGGGACACGCTGACGGTGCGACGTGAGATCGGTGGGTTCATCGTTCGCTCCCTGCGGAGGGCTGGAAGGGTGGAGGGGGGAGGCGGCCGTGGGGGTCAGCCGGAGACGGCCCGTACGGCTTCCTCGATCAGGTCGACGACGCGCTCGGGGTGGGCGAGCATCACCAGGTGGGAGGAGTCGACCTCCACGGTGGTCATGCCGGCCCGCTGGTAGCCGTAGCGCTCCACATCGGGGTTGATGGTGTGGTCGGACGAAGCGACCAGGCCCCAGGACGGCTTCGTCTTCCAGGCCGCCTCCGGGGCCGCGTCGGCAAATGCCTGCGCGGCCAGCGGGCGCTGGGACACAGCGAGGACGGCGGCGAGTTCCGGGTCGACGTCGGCGGCGAAGATGGCGGGGAACTTGTCGGTACGGACCGACACGTCGGTGCCGGGCGCGGCCGAGCCCTCGATCGGGAAGGGGGTGTAGACGAGTGCGGCGGCAAGGTCGCTGTCCGGGAAGCGGCCCTGCAGTTCGCCCAGGCTCTCACCCTTCTCCAACGCGTAACCGGCCAGGTAGACCAGTGCCTCGACGTTGTCCTCGGTGCCGGCGACGGTGATGACCGCTCCGCCGTAGGAGTGGCCCACCAGGACGACCGGACCGGGTATCTGCCGGACGACGGAGGCGACGTAGGCGGCGTCCCCGATCAGGCTGCGGTTGGGCACCGCAGGGGCGACCACGTCCAGGCCGCGGGCGATCAGCCGGGGGATGACCTCGGCGTAGCTGGAGGCGTCGGCGAAAGCGCCGTGCACGAGGACGACGGTCGGCTTGTCGGAACTGGGCATGGGAAACTCCCTCATCAGTGGGGTGGTCGGGTGTGTCGCGCGGCTGACGGCCGGGCGGGGCTGCCGTGGTGGGCCCCTGCGCCGTGAGATGCCGCGGCCGGTCGCGCCGACACGTGAGCAACCCTAGGGACGGCTGGGTGGGGTATTTGCCTGTCCGCGCCCCGGTTGTGGCCTGTACGTGTCCACGTTCAGCTGCCGCTGTTCGGAGGCGGCGCCCGGTCAGCCGTTCCAGTCCGCGAGAAAGTCAAGGAGTTTGATCGGTCAGGGGCCGAGGTCGTCCCGCAATTGAGCGCGTCCCGTGATGCCGCGCTTCGGGAAGATCTTGTGCAGGTGGAAGCCGATGGTGCGGGGGTGCCTCTATGTCTTCCGTCAAGGCATCCCTGTCGGGTCTGGGGTGGTTCGGTGTTGCTGGGGTTATGCGGCGAGCTCGACGTCCTTCGGTGTCCGGGGTTCGTAGAAGGTGCCGTCGCGGAGCATGGCGAACAGGACGCTGATGCGGTGGCGGGCGAGGCGGAGGAGGGCCTGGGTGTGGGTCTTGCCGTGCGCTCGCTGGCGGTCGTGGTAGGTGCGAGAGGCAGGGTCGGCGTTCACGCAGGCGAAGGCGGACAGGAACATCGCGCGTTTGAGCTGCCGGTTGCCGCCTCGTGGCGCGTGTTCGCCGTGGATCGAGGTCCCTGACGACTTGGTCATCGGGGCGAGGCCGGCGTAGGAGGCCAGGTGGGCGGCGGTGGGGAAGCTGGTGCCGTCGCCGACGGTGACCAGGAAGGCGGCGGCGGTCCTGACCGCGACTCCCGGAATCGAGGTCAGGACCGCGGAAAGAGGGTGGGCCTCCAGCAGCTGTCCGATCTGCGTTTTCAGGGCTCGTCGCTGTTCGTGGACGGCCGCGAGCGGGCCAGGGAGGGGATCACGAGGTCGAGTGTGGCGGTGCCGGGGACCACGACGGTCTGCTCGTCGAGCGCGTCGAACACCTCGTCGATCTCCGCGTCGTCGGGCCGGCCCAGTAGGGCCGTGGCCCGGTGCACGATCGCGTCCAGTCGGCCGGAGCGGGGTGAGCCCAGGTGGTCTTCGACGGCCAGGAGCACGGCGCGGGCGTCGTCGGCCCGGCCGGCGCGTACGGCCGCCGCGGCGAGGTCGGCGAGGTAGTAGGACGAGGCATGGTGGTGCACGGGGAGGGGCGGGGCATCCTGTGTGAACACGCGGCGGAGGTGCTCGTACGCCGCCCCGCGGTCGCCTTCCGCGAGCGCCGCCGTGCCGAACTGCACCGGCTGCTTCTGCCGGTCCTTGGGGGAGCCGGGCCGCAGGAGCGACGTGCGCTGTGTGCCGCCTCGCTGGCACTCCTGACCCGCATCGCCCGGACGAACCCGCTGCTTGTGGCGGTGGACGACGCTCAGGACTGGGACGACGCGTCCTCGGACGTCCTGTTCTCCGTACGGCGGCAGCTCACGGACCAGGCGGTGACCATGCTGTTCACCGTACGCGGCGAAGGCCCCCCGCCCCGGGTCCCGGCGGATCTCCCCGTCCTGCGGCTCGGCCGTTGCCGCCCGGAGCGGCGGCCCGCCTGTTGGACGCGCAGCCCGACGCACCCCGGGGACGGCTCCGCCTCGACCTGCTCCGGCAGGCGGAGGGCAACCCGCTGGCGATCGTCGACCTGCACCGGGCAGCGCGCGTCGGTGCCGGGCCGGCCCCGGCCTCACCGGTGTCCGCGCCGCGGCTCGACGGTCTCCCCAAGGACACGCGGCGCGCGTTGCTCTACGCCTCGGCCGCGCTGCGGGAGGAGGAGCTCCGTATCGTGATGGCCGCCCTGGGCACCGACGACCTCACCGTGCGGACCCCGGCGGAGGAGGCCGACCTGATCGGAATCCCCGACGGCCGCCTCACGTTCGGTCACCCGCTGGCGCGTGCGGCGGCCCTCTGCCAGCAACCCGCGAAGCTGCGGCAGCGGGCCCACCGGGACCTCGCGGCGGCGGAGGGCCAGAGCCCGGCGTACCGGGCATGGCATCTGGCCGCCGCCGCGATCGGACCCGACGAGGAGGTCGCCTCGGCCCTGGAGCGGGCGACCGCCGCGCACGCCGCGAGCACGGGCGACCACTTCGCCTCGGCGAAGGCGCTGGAGCAGGCGGCACGGCTCAGCGGCAACGACGTGGGCCGGGCCCGCCGACTCGCCGCGGCCATGGCGGCGGCGAGCACCCTCGGGGACCCGGAGTGGGTCCGCGACCTGTACGCGGAGTTCTCCCGGGTCGGCCCCGACGTGCACGCGGAGTTCTCCGTCGGCCGCGACCCGGACCTGCGCTGCAAGGCGGTCTGAGCCATGGCCGCCACGCTGTCGCTGCTCTCGTTCCAGCGGGAAGCCTCCGGGCTCCTGCTGGACCTGTGGCGCGACTCTCCCTCGTGTACCGCAGCCACCTCTCTCGCGTTCACCGCGCTCGCGGCGGCGATCACCCAGCAGTCCGGTCTGCCGGAGCATCGTGCGGAGCTGCAGCGCCTGCTCGACCACGCACGCCGGCCTGCCCGTGCCACACTCGCGGCGGGGGACGACCGTGCCGTGCTCGACGGGCCGGCCCCGCTGACCCGGCTGCTGATCCGCGCCTCGGTGGCGTACTACACCGACGAGTCGGAGCAGAGCGCGGAGATGTACCGGCGGGTGAGCACGGTGCGCGATCCCCACGGGGCGTGGGGATCGAGGGTGTGGACGCTTCCGAACCACGTGGACGCCCTCATCGCCATGGGCCTATGGCCGCAGGCCCAGGCCCTGGTCGACGAAGGGCGCTCCGATGCGGTCGTCCACCGGCTGCCCCGAGTCGACATGGACCTGGAGGCGCTGGAGGTGACTCTGCGCGCGCTGCGGGGCGACAGCCTGCCGGACGTCCCGCTCACCAGCCCGCACTGGCGCACCGTCAGCCTCGACGAGAACGGTGCCACCCGGGCCAGGATGCTGCGGGCCAGTGGGCTCCACGCGCTGGCCGTGGGGGACGCGGAGCGCGCGTTCCGCCATTGCAGCTCCCTGTCCGGCGAGGACGGAACGCCCGTGGTCCCCTACCTGTCTCCGCGCTCCATCGGTGAGCTGGCCACCGCCGCACAGCGCGTCGGCCGGAACGAGGAGGCGGCGCGTGTGCTGGGTGCGGTGCGGGCGGATCTGGGCGAGCGGCCGACGACCCGCATGACGCTCCTGATGCATCACGCGGCGGCGCTCGTCGACGGGGCAGCGGACCCCGAGCACCATTTTCTGCTGGCCCTGGTCAACGGCTCGTCGACGCCTCGGCGACACCGCCCTTCTCCATGAGTTCCGGCCGGAGACCGCGCGTCAGGCGCTGCAAGAGGCCCAGGGCGATCGGATCGCCGACTTCGCCGTGGATGCCACCTTCCACGCGGCGCCCGTGGGGCCCACCGGTCTGGTGGGCTTCTGGGTCTTTCGGCCGGACGGGGTCAGCCGGCCCTCCACGATGCTCTACGTCCATGGGGGCGCGGGATGATGGGCGACGCTCAGACGCACGCATGGCTCGTCAGCGAGCTGGTGCGCGAAGCGGGTGCCGCGGCCGTCGTTCCCGAGTACGGCCGCACGCCCGAGAGCCGCTATCCGGTCGCCCTCGAAGAGTGCTACGCCCTGCTGGCCTGGACGGTCTAACAGGCCGATCCGCTCGGACTCGACAGCGAACGGCTCGCGGTCGCCGGCGACTGTGCCGGGGCCACCCTCGCCACGGCGCTCACGTTACTGGCGCGGGGGCCCGCAGATCCGCGCCCAACCGCTGTACCACCCACTGACCGACGCCCGTTGCGACAGCCCGTCACAACGGCTGCTCGCCATGGGACATCAGCTCACCCGGGATGCCGTGCGGTCCTACTGGCGGGAGTACGCCGTCGATCCCGGCAGCGGGACGAGCCGACCGCGGCGCCGCTGCGCGCGAGTACAGCCGAACTGGCGGGGCTGCCAACGGCGCTGGTCGTGACCGCGGAGGCCGATGTCGCCCGCGACGAAGCGGAGGAGTACGCGGACCGGCTGGGCCAGGCCGGTGTCACCGCGACCGCGGCGCGATTCCAGGGCACGGTCCACGACTTCGTGTCCATGACCGCCCTGCGCAACAGCCCGCCCACGCTCGCGGCGGTACGGCTCGGCGGGAGATTCCTGCGCCCTCACCTGATGAGGTGAGGGCGGCGGGGGACACCGGCTGCGGGACCTTGCCGCCGTCGGTTGTGCGCTGTCATGTCAACTCCTGGGCGCAGAGGATCAACAGGATCGGTCGGGTCGCTCCTAGCGTGAAGGAGTGCCGAGCCGTGGAGGCGGCGGGCACGTTACCGATTGCTTCGAGAGGACCCCTCATGTTCGACATCAACAAGGTGCAGGCCGCCCCGAGCAAGGATCTGCTCACGCCGGACAACTCGGTCATGCTCTTCGTGGACCACCAGCCGCAGATGTTCTTCGGCACCGGGAGCGGCGATCGCGCCGCGATCATCAACAGCACCGTGGGTCTTGCCAAGGCGGCGCGGGCCTTCGACGTGCCGACCGTTCTGACCACGGTCGCCGCCGAGTCGTTCTCCGGTCCCCTGCTGCCGCAGCTCGCCGAGGTGTTTCCCGGCCAGGAGGTCATCGACCGTACGAGCATGAACGCCTGGGAGGACGAGGCGCTCGTGGCGGCGGTCAAGGCGACCGGGCGCAAGAAGATCATTCTCTCCGGCCTGTGGACCGAGGTCTGCCTCGTGCTGCCGGCCCTCTCCGCCCTGGAGCAGGGTTACGAGGTGTACGTGGTCTCCGACGCGTCCGGCGGCGTCAGCCCGGCCGCCCACGAGCACGCGCTGCAGCGGATGCTGGCCGCCGGCGCGGTGCCGGTGACCTGGGTGCAGGTACTCCTTGAGCTGCAGCGCGACTGGGCGCGCCAGGAGACCTACCCCGCGGTCATGGAGATCGTCAAGGCGCATGCGGGCGCGTACGGCCTGGGTGTCGTGTACGCGCAGAGCGTCATCGGCGCGCATGCGGCGGGCTGACCTCCTTGGACACCGGCATCCTGATCCTGCGTCTGCTGGTGGGCCTGCTCGTCACCGGCCACGGGGTGCAGAAGATCAGTTCACACCTGGGCGGCAGGGGACTTGAGGGCGGCGCGGAGGAGTTCCGCGCGGACGGATTCCGCGGCGGAGTGCTGACCGCCCTGGCGGCGGGCGGGGGGCAGATCGGATCGGGTCTGCTGCTCGCCGCCGGCGTCCTGACCCCGCTGGCGGCGACCGGCGTCATCGGGGTCATGACGGTCGCTCTCACCGTGAAATGGCGTCATGGGCTGTGGGTGCAGAACGACGGGTACGAGTATCCGCTCGTCCTCGTCGCTACCGCCGCGGCTCTCGCCGCCACCGGTCCCGGCGCCTGGTCCCTCGACGAGGTCCTCGGCCTCACGCCCTACCCGCTGTGGTGGGCCGCCCTCGCACTCGTGGTCGGCCTCGGCAGCGGGCTGCTCACGCGGCTCGTCCTGCACCGGTCCGGGGTCCCGGCGATCAGCGGGCGCTGAGCGCGCCGCAGACCGCGTCCGGCCGCCCCCTCTCCCCGACCTGGCGGCCGGACCCTTCCCGCCCTCTTTCCCACCCCTTTTCCCGAGGCAGGAGCACTCGATGGACATCCACACGACCCAGCCCGGCGGCGGCCAGCCACTGCTGCACCAGAAGGGCGCCGAGACCCAGGCGTTCGGCACGCTCAAGCAGCTGCCGATCGGGCTCGGTCATGACACCCGCATGTACGCCTGCCAGCGGCTGAACCGCGTACTCGCCGACACGCAGATCCTGTACGCCCTCTACAAGAAGCACCACTGGCTCATGCGCGGGGCGACCTTCTACTCGCTCCACCTGATGCTGGACAAGCACGCGGTGGCCCAACTGGCCATCGTGGACGCGCTGGCCGAGCGGGTCCAGAGCCTCGGCGGCGTCGCCGTCGGAGACCCGCGCCACGTCGCGGAGCTGACCGCCATACCCCGGCCGCCGGATGGCGTCGAGCCGGTGCCCGTCATGCTGTCGCGGCTCCTCGACGCACACGAGCGGATCCTGATCGAGGCGAGGGACGCCGCCGCGCGGATCTCGGCGGAAGGCGACGAGGGCAGCACCGACCTCCTCGTCTCCGACGTCATCCGCACCGGCGAGGCACAGGTGTGGTTCCTGGCCGAGCACCTCGTGGACACCCCTCTGGTACGCGGCTGACGACCCCGGTCCGCGATCCGCTTCGAGGTCTCGGCGACACGGTGAACCCACGGTCGTATCCGCTGCCCGGGGCGGCGGCACCGGAACCGAACTCGTCCACGCCTCGGCCGTCCCCCGTCCCCTACATCCCCGCAAGGAGAGCCCTTCATGAAGAACCGACCGACACTCGAACCCGCCGCGCAGGCCTTCGCCGACGCCACCGCCCAGCCGCCGTTCCTCTACCAGATCCCCGTGGCGGACGGCCGCAAGGCCGTCGACGGTGTCCAGAGCGGCGAAGATGTCCCGCTGCCCGCCGTCGATGAGGAGTGGATCACCGTCCACGGTGGCCCGACCGGCGACGTCCGTGCCCGGATCGTCCGCCCGCGCGGCGCGACCGGCCCGCTTCCCGTGGTCCTCTACATCCATGGCGCGGGCTGGGTGTTCGGCAACGCCCACACCCACGACCGGCTGGTCCGTGAACTCGCCGTCGGCACGGGGGCGGCCGTCGTGTTCCCCGAGTACGACCTGTCGCCCGAGGCCCGCTACCCCGTCGCGATCGAGCAGAACTACAGCGTCGCCCAGTGGGTCACCCGCGAGGGTCACCACAAGGACCTGGACGGCACCCGGATCGCCGTCGCCGGCGACTCCGTGGGCGGCAACATGAGCGCGGCCCTGACCCTGATGGCCAAGGAGCGCGGTGACGTCCCGCTCGTCCAGCAGGTGCTGTTCTATCCGGTGACCGACGCCAGCTTCGACACCGGCTCCTACCACCAGTTCGCGGAGGGTTACTTCCTGCGCCGCGACGGCATGCGATGGTTCTGGGACCAGTACACGACCGACGAGGCCGAGCGCGCCCAGATCACCGCTTCCCCGCTGCGCGCCACCACCGAACAGCTCACCGGACTGCCACCGGCCCTCGTCATCACCGCCGAGGCCGACGTCCTGCGCGACGAGGGCGAGGCGTACGCGGCGAAGCTCCGCGCCGCCGGCGTCCCTGTCGTCGCACTGCGCGTCCAGGGGACCATCCACGACTTCGTCATGCTGAACGACCTGCGCCGGACGCAGGCCGCGGAACTGGCCATCGGCGTCGCCACCGACGCCCTCCGCGAGGCCCTCGCATGACCGGGCCGTCGACGCGCGGAACCCCCGTGCGCGGGCCGTCGGCAAGCATGCCGGTGGCGGGCCTCGTCCCCGGCCCGCGCCGGGAGCACGAGCACGCCGACCTCCTCGTCCGCAACGCCAGGGTCTTCACCGGTGACGCCGCCCGACCCGAGGCCCGCGCCGTCGCGATCCGCGACGGCCGGGTCGCGGCCCTCGGCGACGACCATGCCCTCGCCCACCTCGTCGGCCCGGGAACGAAGGTCGTCGACGCTCTCGGCCGCCGGGTGATCCCCGGCCTCAACGACTCGCACCTGCACGTGATCAGGGGCGGTCTGAACTACGTCCTGGAACTGCGCTGGGACGGCGTGCGAAGCCTCCGCCATGCCCTCGCGATGCTGCGTGAGCAGGCCGGCCGCACCCCGAAGGGGCAGTGGATCCGGGTGGTGGGCGGCTGGACCGCCGAGCAGTTCGCCGAGCGCAGGATGCCGACCGTCGCCGAACTCAACGCCGCCGCCCCCGACACCCCCGTCTTCGTCCTGCACCTCTACCAGTCGGCC
Source organism: Streptomyces sp. (assembly GCF_031178505.1). Lineage (GTDB taxonomy): Bacteria > Actinomycetota > Actinomycetes > Streptomycetales > Streptomycetaceae > Streptomyces > Streptomyces gulbargensis. The sequence continues at coordinate 17,710 of NZ_JAPSIW010000027.1, forward strand.
CTGATGAACCGGGCCGCGGTGCGGGCGGCGGGGTTCACCCGCGACACCCCGGATCCGCGCGGCGGCCAGATCGTCCGCGGCCGGGACGGCGAACCCAACGGCGTGCTGCTCGCGGCGCCGAGCGCCCTGATCCTGTACTCGACCCTGGCCAAGGCGCCGGTCCTCGACGAGGCCGACAAGCGGACGTCGACACGCCACTTCCTGCGTGAGCTGAACCGCTTCGGACTGACCTCCGCGGTCGACGCCGCCGGCGGATTCCAGAACTTCCCCGACAACTACGCCACCGTCATGGACCTGGCGGCGTCGGGCGAGCTGTCCCTGCGCATCGCCTACCACCTGTTCCCGCAGACGGCGGGCCAGGAGCTGGCCGACCTGAAGCGCTGGACGGAGAAGGTCAAGCCCGGCGACGGCGACGAGTGGCTCCGGCTCAACGGCGCGGGAGAGAACCTGACGTGGGCCGCCGCCGACTTCGAGAACTTCTCCGAACCCCGGCCCGAACTCGCCGCGGGATACGAGGCCGAGTTCGAGAGCGCCGTACGGCTCCTGATGGAGAACGGCTGGGGCTTCAGGCTCCACGCGACCTACGACGAGACGATCCGCCGCGACCTGGCCGTCTTCGAGAGACTCGCCGCGGAGGGGCTCTTCCCCTACGGCAACCGCTGGCTTTTCGACCACGCGGAGACCGTCTCGGCCGGCAGCCTGGACCGGATCGCCGCCCTCGGCGGTGCCCTCTCCGTCCAGAACCGCATGTCCTTCCAGGGCACCGCCTTCCGCGACCGCTACGGCGCCGAGGCCGCCGCCCACACCCCGCCGGTCCGGGCCATGCTCGACCGGGGCCTGACCGTCGCCGCCGGCACGGACGCCACCCGCGTCTCCTCGTACAACCCGTGGGTGGCGCTCCACTGGCTGGTGACCGGGCGCACTGTCGGCGGCACGGCCCTCAGCCCGGCCGGGACCTCGATCGACCGGGAGACCGCCCTCGGCCTCTACACCCGCGGCGGGGCGGAGCTCACCGGCGAGCAGGACGTCAAGGGAATCCTCCGTGAGGGCTTCTACGGCGACCTCGCGATCCTGTCCGACGACTACCTCACCGTGCCCGAGGCCGTCATCCCCGACATCGAGGCCGTCCTCACGGTCGTCGGCGGCCGGATCGTCCACGCCTGTGCCGAGTACGCGGGTCTCGACGAGGCCATCCCGCCGGTGAGCCCGGTCTGGAGCCCCGTGGCCCACTTCGGTGGCTACCAGAGCGGCGCGCGTCAGGCGTCCCTGGTGGCCGAGGCCGTCGCCGAGTCCGAGCGGCACCGCCGTTGGCGTGTAGCCCGCGGCTCCGTTCCCGACATGCCGCCGTCGTTCGTCGACCCCTGCTTCGAGCACTGAAAGAGAGATCCACCCGATGTCCGCAGCTTCACCCGCCGCCGACGGCGGCGACACCTCGGTGGCCATGCCTTCGGGACGCCGTTTCGAGCCGGACCTCCGGTCGATGACCCGGATCAACCTGCGCCCCATCGCTTCCCCCATGCCGCTGGGCTTCTTCGCGATCGCCATCGCCTCCGTGATGACGGGCTGCCTCCAGCTGGGGCTGTTCGACGAGGCGGCCCGCCCTGCCGTCGCCTTCACGGTGCTCCCTGCCTTCGCCCTCCAGCTCCTGGTGAGCATCCTGGCCTTCGGCGCCCGTGACGTGATCGCGGCGACGCTGATGGCGGTGTTCGCCGGCAGCTGGCTGGCGTACGCACTCATCATGTTCAGCGGTGTGGCCGACGGCCTCCAGGTCCTCGGCGTGTTCAACCTGGCACTCCTCGGCTTCGGGGCCTTGATGACCGCCGTGACGCGGCCCAAGCGCGCGCTGTGGTTCGTCATCGTGGCCTCCCTGCCCCGCTGGGCGGCCACCGGCCTCGCGGGCGTCACCGGTGCCGAATGGCTGACGCTCACGGCCGGTGCGCTCGGCTTCGTGGTGGCGCTCGTCGCGATGTACACGGCGTTCGCCCTGATGCTCGAGGACGTGCGCAGCGAGCAGGTCCTGCCCATCGGCCGCAGCGGCCCCGCCCACTTCGCCGTGGAAGGCGACCTGGCCGTCCAACTGCGCAACCTGGAACGCCAGGCCGGCGTGCGCCGCACGCTCTGACCCGGCCCCACCCACCCCGCCATCACACAGGAGCACCCATGGAACCGCAGGTGACGGACCGGCCCGAGAGGTCCCGGTACGAGATCCTCGCCGGCGATGACGGCGCAGAGACCGCGGGATCCGCCGAGTACCACCTCTCGGAGGGCGAGATAGCCTTCCTCCACACCGAGATCGACAGCCGGTTCGCCGGCCGCGGCCTGGGCGGCGTCCTCGCCAGGGGAGGGCTCGACGACGCCCGGACCCGTGGGCTGCGCGTCCTGCCGTACTGCCCGTACATCCGGGGCTGGATCGGCAAGCACCCCGAATACACCGACCTGGTTCCCGAGGCGAGGCGCGCCCGCTTCGGTCTGTGGGAAGACCAGTCGAGATCGAACGATTAGTCGTTTTTGTTCGAGCGCTGGTAACTTCTGATCGCCCGCACGACCTCTTCGGCGGGCGATCGGAGGAGATACGCCCATGAGGTTCGGCGCGAGGCTCGCGCTCGCCGTCATCGCCCTGGCCTCTCTTGCCACCGCCTGCGGTGCTCCGCAGGACAGTGATCAGCGGTCGCATGCCGCCGCTGACTGCGGGCCGTATGCCAAGTATGGCAAGCACCCCGGCACCCAGGTCACCGTCTACGCGGAGAACCGGGACCGGGAGGCGGACCTGTTCGAAGAGGCCTGGGCGGACTTCGCGGACTGCACGGGGATCGACGTCCGGTACGAGGGCGACGGGGAGTTCGAGGCCCGGATCCAGCTCCGGGTGGACGGCGGGGCCGCGCCGGACGTGGCGTTCTTCCCTCAGCCCGGCCTCCTGGAACGCTTTGCGCGAGCGGGGAAGCTCAAGCCCGTGAGCGCCGGGGTCGCGGCCCTCGCGAAGGAGGGCTGGTCGGCGGACTGGAACAGCTACGCGACCGTGAAAGGCATCCTCTACGGCACGCCGCTGGTCGCGAACGTGAAGTCGTTCGTCTGGTACTCGCCGAAGTTCTTCCGCTACAGGGGACTGAGCGTTCCTCGCACATGGTCCGAGCTGATGGCCGTGACGGAGAAGGTCGCGGCGTCGGGCGTCAAGCCGTGGTGCGCGGGCATCGAGTCCGCCGAGGCGACCGGCTTTCCCGTGACGGACTGGATCGAGGACGTCCTGCTGCGTCAGCAGGGGACGCACGTCTA